>NZ_JBITVZ010000014.1:0-124948 GCF_044543385.1 Stenotrophomonas sp. NPDC077420 | reverse complement strand
TATGGTTGTTCATCCGGGCTCTTTGGGCGTGGACAGGTGTGGTAACCACCATTTTCCAAAGATGTCCCGGATGAACAACCTACTGAGAGATCACAGTTAGTCCGCTGCTCTACGCGGCCCGTCCTGGCACACCGCCAACGGCGCAGCCGAAGGTAGAGCGGACTGTTAGTCCGCTGCTCTACGCGGCCCGTCCTGGCACACCGCCAACGGCGCAGCCGACTAACAGTCGGCTCTACCACCCGCGGGTGCCCACCCGCGCGTGCCCACCCGCCGCGTGCGGCCACCCGCCGCGCGCCCGCCCGCCGTTTCACCCCCGCCGCGCAACCACCCGCCGTTTCACCCCCCCACCGCGCGACCCCCAGCCACCCGCGGCCCGTCACATGTCCCGACATACACTCTGGGCTCTTTCCCCGAAGGAGCAGGCGCATGAAGCAGCAATGGCAGTGGGGTGCGGCACTGGTACTGGGCATGACGGCATTGCCGGCGGTGGCGGCGATGCAGGCCAAGCCGGTGGAGTGGAAGCATGACGGCACCACCTTCAGCGGAGTGCTGGTCTACGACGACGAAGACAACGACAAGCGCCCCGGCCTGGTGATGGTGCCGAACTGGAAGGGCGTCAACGACTCGGCCATCGCCAAGGCCAAGCAGCTGGCCGGCGACGACTACGTGGTGCTGGTGGCCGACGTGTACGGCAAGGGCGTGCGCCCGAAGACCGACGCCGAGGCGGGCCCGGTCGCCAAGCAGTTGCGCGATGACCGCCCGGTGCTGCGCGCCCGCGCGCTGAAGGCGCTGGAGGTACTGAAGGCGCAGGTCGGCAGCGCGCCGCTGGACGCCTCGAAGATCGGCGCGGTCGGGTTCTGCTTCGGCGGCACCACGGTGCTGGAACTGGCCCGTGCCGGTGCGCCGCTGGCCGGCGTGGTCAGCCTGCATGGTGGGCTGGGCTCGCCGCTGCCGGCCAAGGCCGGTGGCAGCCATCCGTCGGTGCTGGTGCTCAACGGTGCCGACGACAAGGGAGTGACCAAGGAGGACATCGCCAGCTTCGAGCAGGAGATGAACGCGGCCAAGGTCGATTGGGAGTTCACCAATTACAGCGGTGCGGTGCATTGCTTCGCCGAGTCTGATGCGAACAGCCCACCGGGATGCCTGTACAACGCCCGTGCGGCGAAGCGTGCGTGGAAGAGCCTGGATACGTTCTTCGACGGCTTGTTCGACAAGCGGTAACGCACGCCGCGTTGCGGCGCCGCCCGACCAACGGTCGGGCGCTACCCCCGGGGTCAACGCCGATGCCCACCCGGTAGGTGACGACCGTTGGTCGTCGCGCCCCCGATCAATGCCGATGCCAACCCGGTAGGCGACGACCGTTGGTCGTCGCGCCCCGATCAATGCCGATGCCAACCCGGTAGGCGACGACCGTTGGTCGTCGCGCCCGATCAATGTCGGTGCCAACCCGGTAGGTGACGACCGTTGGTCGTCACCCGCGGAATCAATGCGAACGCTGTACCGCGTAACGGGCCAGGCCGCGCAGGGCGGCGACCGCATCGTTGTCGGCAAGGCCGTCGAGGGCGCGCTCGGCAGCCTCGGCGTACTCCTCGGCGCGGCGGCGGCTGTAGTCCAGCCCACCGGTGGCGTGGATGGCGGCCAGCACTTCCGGCATGGCCCCGGCATCGCCGTTCTGCACGATCACGCGCAGGCGCTCGCGGGTGGTCGCGTCGGTATGCGCCATGGCGTGGATCAGCGGCAGGGTCGCCTTGCCTTCGGCCAGGTCGTCGCCCAGGTTCTTGCCCAGTTCCTCGGCGTTGGCCGAATAGTCCAGCACGTCGTCGGCAATCTGGAAGGCATAGCCCAGCGCCATGCCGTAGTCGTACAGCGCCTGCTGGGTCGCCTCGTCCACGCCGCTGGCCAGCGCGCCCAGGCGGGTACCGGCCGCGAACAGCACCGCGGTCTTGCGTTCGATGACCCGCAGGTAGGCCGCTTCGTCGGTGTCGGGGTTATGCACGTGCAGCAGCTGCAGCACCTCGCCTTCGGCGATCCGGTTGGTGGTGTCGGCCAGGATCTGCATGACGGGCATGCGGTCCAGTTCCACCATCAGCTGGAAGCTGCGCGAGTACAGGAAGTCGCCCACCAGCACGCTGGGCGCGTTGCCCCACAGCGCATTGGCAGTGCTGCGGCCGCGCCGCAGGCTGGATTCGTCGACCACGTCGTCGTGCAGCAGGGTCGAGGTGTGGATGAACTCGATGATCGCCGCCAGCTGGTGGTGCTCCGGGCCGGCCTGGCCGACCGCGTGTCCGGCCAGCATGACCAGCATCGGCCGCAGGCGCTTGCCGCCGGCGGAGATGATGTGGTCGGCGATCTGGTTGATCAGCACGACATCCGAGGACAGTCGGCGGCGAATCAGCGCATCCACGGCGGCCATGTCGGGCGCGGCGAGCGACTGGATCTGGGGCAGGCCCAGCGCGGGGCGGGTGTCTTCGGTGATGGTCATGCGGTCTGACTTTCAGGCGTGGGCGGAATTATAGGCGGTGCGGGCGTATTCCGCCCGCGAAGGCCACCGCGGCTCGGGCGGGGCGTGAATACGTATGCACCCCACGCCACCGCCGAGGGCGCCCCGCTAAGCTTGTCGGGTACGTTCTGGCGCCCGTGGGAGGGCGCCCTGGAAGCCCGGAGGGGGCCCTCGATGACGCAGATTCCATGGTGGCGCGGTGCCGTCATCTATCAGATTTACCCGCGCAGTTTCCTGGACGCCAACGGTGACGGCGTGGGCGACCTGCCCGGCATCATCGAGCGGCTGGACTACGTGGCCTCGCTGGGCGTGGACGCGATCTGGATTTCGCCGTTCTTCACCTCGCCGATGGCCGATTTCGGCTACGACATCGCCGACCACCGCGATGTGGACCCGTTGTTCGGCACCCTGGCCGACTTCGACCGGCTGTTGGCCAAGGCGCACGGGCTGGGCCTGAAGGTGATGATCGACCAGGTCTTCAGCCACACCTCGATCGAGCACGCCTGGTTCCGCGAAAGCCGCCAGGACCGCACCAATCCCAAGGCGGACTGGTACGTGTGGGCCGACCCGCGCGAGGACGGCACCCCACCGAACAACTGGATGTCGATCTTCGGCGGCGTGGCCTGGCAGTGGGAGCCGCGCCGTGAGCAGTACTTCCTGCACAACTTCCTGGCCGACCAGCCGGACCTGGACTTCCACAACCCGGCGGTGCAGGAGGCTACGCTGGACTATGTGAAGTTCTGGCTGGACCGCGGCGTGGACGGTTTCCGCCTGGATTCGATCAACTTCTGCTTCCACGACAGGGAGCTGCGCGACAATCCGGCCAAGCCGCTGGAAAAGCGCCTGGGCCGTGGCTTCAGCGCGGACAATCCGTACGCGTACCAGTACCACTACTACAACAATACCCGCCCGGAAAACCTGCCGTTCATCGAGCGCCTGCGCGGGCTGCTGGACCAGTACCCGGGCGCGGTCAGCCTGGGCGAGATCTCGGCCGAGGATTCGCTGGCGACCACGGCCGAATACACGGCGCCGGGCCGCCTGCACATGGGCTACAGCTTCGAGCTGCTGGTGAAGGATTACAGCGCGGCCTACATCCGCGACACCGTGTCGCGGCTGGAAGCGACCATGACCGAGGGCTGGCCGTGCTGGGCGATCTCCAACCACGACGTGGAGCGCGCGGTGACCCGCTGGGGCGGGCATCCGGCACAGCCGCGCCTGGCGCGGCTGCTGGTGGCGGTGCTGTGCACGCTGCGCGGCTCGATCTGCCTGTATCAGGGCGAGGAGCTGGGCCTGGGCGAGGCCGACGTGCCGTTCGAGGCGCTGCAGGATCCGTACGGCATCACGTTCTGGCCGAACTTCAAGGGCCGCGACGGGTGCCGCACGCCCATGCCGTGGCTGGACGCGCCACTGGCGGGATTCACCACGGGTACGCCGTGGCTGCCGATCCCGGAGGAGCACCAAGCCAGTGCCGTGGCGGTGCAGGAGCACGACCCGCACTCGGTATTGAACGCGTTCCGCCAGTTCCTGGCGTGGCGGCGGACGATGCCGACGCTGCTGCTGGGCGACATCCGGTTCCTGGAGACGGCCGAACCGGTGCTGATGTTCGAACGCACGCACGGCGATGAGACGCTGCTGCTGGCGTTCAACCTGTCGGCAGAAGCGACCCAGGTGGCGCTGCCCGAAGGCGAGTGGCACGCGCTGCACGTGCCCGGCCCGGATGCGGGCTACGCGGACGGCAACCAGCTGCAGCTGCCGGCGCAGGCGATGTACTGCGCGCGCCGCGGCTGATTCACGATTTCCGGTGGTATTGAGGGGCGGGGCCGCGAGGTCCCGCCCCCTTTTTTTGGTTCTCCGCTTGATTCCTTGGGACGTGGAAGCTGGGTGCGCGGTCTTCGATCAGGTGCATCGCGAGCGTTGAGGGCCCCGCCGCGGCCGGCAGGCCCCTATGCAAATGTCCCCCGGCGGCGGCCTGCGGCCGCCACCTCCTCCTTTACTTTGCCAGGGACCTACCGGCCGCGACGGGGCTCGGCTTGCGGTTCGCGATGGAAAAGCGGAAGTCACGGGCGTGACTTACGGTTCGCGATGGAAAAGCGGAAGTCAGGGGCGACGCCGGTGGGGCGAGTGCGGGGCCGCCATGCCCTTGTGGCGAAGTAAAGGAGGAGGCGGCGGCGCAGGCCGCCGCCGGGGGACATTCGCAGACAAGGGCATGGCGGCCCCGCACTCGCCCCACCGGCAGCCGCGTCTGATTCACATCTGACCCGCAACAAAAAAACCCGCTGCTCACGCAGCGGGTTTCGTTGCGTTTGGCGCCAATGCGAGGATCAGAACTTGTAGTTCACACCCAGCATGTAGGTACGGCCCCACTCGATGTACTCCAACGGGCGGTCCTTGGTGCCGGCATAGGTCCGGTACGGCTCGTTGGTCAGGTTGCTTCCCTGCAGCAGCAGGGTGAGGCCCTTCATGGCGCTGTCGTCGGCGAAGGTGTAGCTGATCTGCGCGTCGGTCACGTTCTCGCCCACCACGTAACGCAGCGTGCGGTTGCCGTTGAAGTTGCCGATCTCACCGATGAAGTCCGAACGACGACGCTGGCTTACGCGTGCTTCGAAACCATTGCGCTCGTAATAGGCGGTGAAGTTGTACACGCGCTCGGACAGGCCCGGCAGGCTGATCGGATCGGTGCCCACGCTGGAGGCGCTTTCCGGGTCCAGGATCTTGATGTCGCTGTCGTTGAAGGTCGCGCTGGCCTGGATGCCGAAGCCCAGCAGCGGCGCGGCGATCATCTCCAGCGGCAGCGAGGCGGTCAGTTCCAGGCCACGCAGGGTGCCGCCGTTGCCGTTCTCCGGGGTGGAGAAGGTGCCGGTGGTCAGGACCGGCGCGGTCATGCCCGGCGGTGGAACGTAGCCGGCCAGCAGGTTGCTGAAGTCGTAGTCGTCCACCGACTGGGTGTAGATGTAGCTTTTCAGATCCTTGTAGAAGATCGCCGCCGCCAGATAGGCCTTCTCGCCGAAGTACTTCTCATACGACAGGTCGACGGCATTGGCGCGCCAAGGATCCAGCAGCGGATTGCCACCGCTGCCCCCGGGCCGGCCGTTGTTGCCGTCCACGCCGAACTCCAGCCCCGCGCGCATCTGGTCCACGCGCGGACGCGCCACCTGCTTGGCCACCGCGAAGCGCAGGGTCTGCTGGTGGGGGAACAGGAAGGCCAGGTTCAGGCTCGGCAGCCAGTCGGTGTAGGTCTTGCCTGCGTCGATGGGAAGCACTTCCTGTCCAACCGGTCGCGAGCGGTCGAAGTAGTTCGACTGCGAGCTCTGGTCGGTGCGGACCATCTGCACGCCGATGTTGCCGCGCACGCCCACGTCGCCCAGATCCGTATTGATGTTGGCGCGCACCCACGCGGTGGTGGTCTTTTCCTGTACCACCCACGACTTCGGAATCAGGTAGTCCAGGTTGGTGACCGGGTTGAACTCCATGTAGCGACCCACCGCGGCCGGTACGTTCCACGCCGGGATGTAGCCGATGCCCGCGAAGCCCAGGTTGACCGGGCTGTACTGCAGGTCGGAGGCGATCGTCGATTCGCCCTGGTCACCGAGCAGGATGTTGCCTTCGGCCTGCGTCTTCTGCTTGCGGCGGTCCGCGTAGTTGACGCCCACGTCCAGGTCGGAGAACCACGCGGACATGCGCTCGGGCAGGGCGAAGGTGGCGGCGAGGCGCGCGGCCTTCAGGCGGTCCTCCACCTCCGGCACCTTGCCGTAACCGGACCCATAGATCGTATTGGTCAGGAACAACGACTCCGGATTCGAATAGTCCCGCCCCGGGGTGATCTGCGAGAAGCCGTTGGCATTGACGTCGACGCCGATGGTGTCGAACTGCGGCCGCGGGATCAGCTGGAGATTGTTCTCCAGGTTGAGCTCCTTGCGGGTGGCCTTGGAGTAGTTGACGTCGGCCACCAGCTTGACGCCTTCCAGGTTGACCTCGTTGTTCCACCCGAAGGCATCGATCTTGTCTTCGCGCTTGTTGTACATCCCGCGCACGAGCGGATAGGCATTGCTGATCGTGCCACCCGTGAACGTGCCATCCGTGTTGGTACGCACGTTGCTGAACACCGGAAGAATCGCGCCGGGCACGCTGCCGTCTTCGCCATTGCCGCTGAGGCTGAGCTCGAACTGGTTGGCGGTGTCGATCTGCTCGGCTTCGGTGTGGAACAGGTCCAGGGTGCTGGTCCAGACGTTGGACGGGCGGAACTGCACCGTGGCCATGTAGCCGTCACGCTTGGCGTTGCCGGTGCGGCGCAGCGCCTTGATGCCGTCGGAGAAGAAGGTGCCCGGCGCGACGCCCGGGCGGTTGCCCTGGTCGGTCTGCTCGGTGGTCCACGGCTCGTACAGGCCGACCTGGTTTTCCTGGATCGGATTGTCGCTGTGCGCGTAGCCCAGCGCGATGCCCCAGGTGTTGTCGGCGAACTGGTCGATGTAGCTGGCGCTGAAGCGGTTGCCGAAGGCATCCACGTTGGCGGCCTTGCCCAGCGAGTTCTTCGAATAGCGGCCGCTGACCGCGATCACGCGCTCGCCGAAGCTCAGCGGGCGCACGCTCTGCATGTCGATCGTGCCGGACAGGCCCTGGCCAACCAGCGCGGCGTCAGGGGTCTTGTAGACGGTCACGCCGTTGATGAGTTCGGACGGATACTGGTCGAACTCGACGCTGCGGTTGTCGCCGGTGCTGACCACTTCACGCCCGTTGAGCAGGGTGGTGGCGAAATCCGGCGACAGGCCGCGCACGCTGATGACCTGGGCACGGCCGGCCACGCGCTGGGCGGCCAGGCCGGGCAGGCGGGCCAGCGATTCGGCGATGCTCACGTCCGGCAGCTTGCCGATGTCTTCGGCCGAGATGACCTCGACCACCGAGGTGGCGTCCTGCTTGATCGCGATGGCGTTTTCAATGCCGCGACGGATGCCGGTCACCTGCACGGTGTCCAGCTCGGTGGTCGCGCTGCCGGCGGTCGGCGCGGTGGTGGTGGACTGCGCCAACGCCAATGACGGCGTCAGGGCGACGGCCAGCGCGAGACTCAGCGCGCTGCGCTTGCGATTCAACATTTTCCCCTCCCAGGCAATGTTGCCAAACTCATGTTGTGATCAACGGCGATGCGTTGCCGCAGGTGTCATGGCGCGATGGCCGTTGACTGCGTGGCTATGGTAGGCAGCGCGCCTTCGGCGTGAATCACCCTGCATACGTATTCAATGAAAATGCGGGAGTGTGGAACCGGTTTCACCGGGGGCACGACCAACGGTCGTGCCCTACCGGGGCATTTGACGCCCGCGGTAGGTAACGACCGTTGGTCGTTACGGCGTCACAACGGGGTAAACCGGATGGCTTGGCCCCCACCGGGCGCCAGCACGATAGTCAGGGTGTCAGCGCTGGTGACCTGGCGCGTTTCACGCGTGAACGCGAACGGATTGGACTGGTAATCCGCTCCTTCCCCATCCCGGTAAATTTCGGCGCGGTAGCGCACGCCGGGCTCCAGGAACGACAGCGGTACCGGCAGCGAACGCCCATGCTCATCGGTAATGCTGCCCAGGAACCAGTCGCGGCTGTGGCGGTCCCTGCGCGCAATGGTGACGTAGTCGCCCACCTCGCCATCCAGCACGCGGCTGTCCTCCCAGTCCACCGCCACGTCCTCGATGAAGCGGAACGCCTCGCGGTGCTGTTCATAATGTTCAGGCAGATCGGCCGCCATCTGGATCGGGCTGTAGATCACCACGTACAGCGCCAGCTGCCGCGCCAGCGTGCTGGGAATGGGCTGGCCGTGACGGCCTTTCAGACTGAGGATGCCGGGGGTGTAGTCCATCGGGCCGGACAGCATCCGGGTAAACACCAGGTTGACCTCATGTTCGGGTGGGTTCGGCGGCTGGCCCCAGGCGTTGTATTCCATGCCGCGCGCACCTTCGCGCGAGATCCAGTTCGGATACGTGCGGCGCAGCCCCGTGTCCTTGATCGGCTCGTGCGGGTTCACCGCGATGTGGCGCTTGGCCGCTTCCTGCACCACCTTCAGGTGATGGCGGGCCATGAACTGGCCGTCGTGCCACTCGCGCCACAGCGGGCCCCCGGCCGGATTGCGCCGATCTACCTGACCGTCGTCGCACACATAGCCGCTCTTGAACGCATCCACGCCCAGCCGCGCATACAGGTCCAGGGCCGCGCCGAGCTGGTCTTCGTAGTGCTCGATCGCGCAGCCGGTTTCATGGTGGCCGATCAGGTGCACGCCCTTCTTCGCGCCGTAGGCGGAAAGCGCCTCGATGTCGAAATCCGGGGTGGCGCGGGTGAAATCGAAGTCGTAGCCGTTACCGACCCACATGCCGTCCCAGCCCGGGTTCCAGCCTTCCACCAGCACGCCGCGGAAACCGTGTTCGGCAGCGAAGTCGATCACCTTCCTGGTCTTTGCCGTGGTCGCCGCATGCTTCGGGCCGGTCGCCCAGCTTTCCTGATCCAGGTGCATCGACCACCACACGCCCAGGTATTTGGACGGCTTCACCCAGCTCACATCGCCCAGTGCGTTGGGTTCGTTGAGGTTGAGGATCAGGTTGGAGTCCACCAGCCCGCCGGCGGTGTCGCTGATCTGCAGCGTGCGCCAGGGCGTATCGAAGGGCAGGGTGCGGCGCACCTTCCAGCCTTCGGCGGACGGCGACAGCTGCGCGCGCAGGCGCTGGCCGTCGGTACGGCGCAGCCACATGCCGGCGTAGTCGACCAGCGCCGCCTCGTGGATCGCCATGTGCAGGCCGTCGCGGCTGCGCAGGGTCAGCGGGGTATGGGCCAGCGGCACCTGGTCCAGTGGCGTGCGCTGGTACAGATATTCGTAGTGGATGGGCTCGCCGGCCGGAATCCACCACGCGGTGGACGCGGGCGCGATCGCGAACTCGGTCAGTTCCTCGTCGATGATGGCTTCGCGCAGGGCTGGCTGTTCGGGGAAGTGATAGCGGAAGCCCAGCCCGTCGTCGTACACCCGGAACACCACGTCCAGGCGGCGCTTGGCACCGCTGCGCTCGCCCAGGTGAACAGTGACTTCGTTGTAGTGGTTGCGCACGCTGCGGCGCTCGCCCCAGGGCTGTTCCCAGGTTTCATCGACGCTGCGGTGTTCCTGGCCCAGTACTGCCAGGTCGCGGTCCAGACGTCCGTCGCGCAGCTGGAAGCCCAGCGTCGAGTCGGCCACCACGGTCTGTCCCAGCCGTTCAACCCGGTAACGGGGCATGCCGCCCTCCAGCTGCAGCGACACCTTCAGCACCTTGCCGGGCGAACTGACGCTGGCCACCGTGACCGGTTCAGCCTGGGCGACGGTGGCGCCGACCAGCAACGACAGCGCCAGCCACGCCAGCGGACGGAACACGCGCAGCGCGCGTGGCAGTGCAGCAACCACAGGCATTTCCCCTCCCAGGGCAGCCGGAATCCGGCTTGGACTATAGCCACGTCGGCAAGGGCGTCGCCGCGGTTGGGCATGAATACGTATGCAAGGTGCGCCGATCTCCGCCTGTGCGGTGCGACGAGCAACGCGCGTCGCCTACCATGCAGGCAGGCACCCTGGGAGGGGGCCGCGAGGGCAGCGCTCCGGCGCTGCCGAACCACACCGCGTGCAGGAAGGGAGGAAGGCAGACGGGCGCAGGCCGGTCGGCCGCTTTTCGATGCTGAAAACAATCTGCCTCACCGCTGCCCTTGGGGCGGCGCTGGTGTCCACCGCTGCGGCGGCGGACCTGACATTCGATGGCCGCACGGCGCGCGCCACGGCGGCCGCCGATGGCCGCTTCCAGCTGCTGGCCGATGGCCGGGCAGTGGCGATAGACCCCCAACCGATGCGCAGCCGCACCGACAGCGTGATGTTTGATGCGCTGTTCGCGCTGGCCCAACAGGAGATGGCGGCCGACCGCGTCGATGCGATCCGCGATCCGGCCTTCAACTTTGGCAACCCGGTGGACTGCGCGTGCTTCCAGACCGGTGAGCGCTGGCCCTACGTGTGGACGCGCGACGTGAGTTTCGCCGCCGACCTGGCCCTGGCCCGGCTCGAGCCGATCCGTACCCGGCAGTCGCTGCAGTTCAAGCTGTCCAAGGCCCGCGACGGCGTGACGCCCGGTCTGTTCGTGGCCCAGGACACCGGCTCGGGCGGCAGCTGGCCGATCAGCAGCGACCGCGTGGTGTGGTTCCTGGCCGCGCGCGGCCTGACCGACAGTTCCAGCTTCATGGCTGAAACCTGGCAGGCGCTGCAGGCCACGCTGGAGCAGGTCCGCGCGATGGTGTTCGACCCGCGGACCGGCCTGTACCGGGGAGAGACCTCGTTCCTGGACTGGCGCGAGCAGACCTACCCGGACTGGACCCGACAGGACGTGCGCTTCATCGGCGAGTCCTTCGCGCTTTCCACCAACGTGCTGCATTACCAGGCGCTGCGGCTGGCCGAACGTTACGCGCGTGAACTGCGCGATCCCCGCGCCGCGCAGTACGGCGGCTGGGCCGACGCGCTGGCGCGGCAGATCGACGCGCGCTTCTGGCGCGAAGACGCCGGCATGTACATGAGTTACATCGGCGAAGCCGCGCACCCGGTGCCGTACGCCAAGTACGACCTGCTGGGCATCTCGCTGGGCGTGCTGGCCGAGGTGTTCCCGGCCGAGCGTGCGCGCCGCTCGCTGGCCAACTACCCCTACGTGGAAGGCGGCAGCCCGGTGGTGTGGCCGCAGGAAGCGCAGCAGCCGATCTACCACAACCGCGCGGTGTGGCCGTTCGTCAGCGCCTACTCGCTGCGTGCGGCACGCAAGGTGGAGGATGCCACCCGCATCCAGCGCGAGATCGAATCGCTGATGCACGGCAGCGCACTGGCCGGTTCGAACATGGAAAACTACGAGATGCGCACGCTCGCCGTGCACGTCGACGAGGGCCCGTTGAGCGGCCCGGTGGTGAACTCGCCGCGCCAGCTGTGGTCGGTGGCCGGCTACCTCTCGATGGTGCTGGAAGGCGTGTTTGGCGTGGAAGCCGACGGCAGCGTCGCCCCCAAACTCCCGGTGGCCCTGGTGCCGCAATTGTTCGGCAAGCGCGACAGCATCGAGCTCGACACCGGCAGCACCCGCTACATCCTCAAGCGCCCCCGCACCCTCGACGGCGACCTGCTCGTAGCAAAGAAGATCGAGCGCAAGGGCAACATCGTAACCGTGCAGCTCGAACCGCGTAGGGCCACGCCACGCGTCTCCGCTTTCCGCGCAGACCCGGCAAACCCCAACGCCTTCGCCCCCGCCACCCCCGCCGCACCGGCGGCGCAGAAGCGCGGCAATACCTGGACGATCGCCATCCCCGCCCACCACCAGCTCTGGCAGGACGGCATCGCGGTCGGCAGCTCGGCCACGCACACCGTCACCAACGACGGCCACCAGCACTGCCTGAGCCTCACCCGTCGCGAAGGCACCCTCGAATCGCTGCACAGCCCGATGACCTGCATCGGCCCGCAGCAACGCCTGCCCGGCGCAACCCAGTGGACGTGGAACGCCGCCACGCCCACCCGCGTGCGCATCCGCCTGCACTATGACAACCCCAACGGCCCGATCAACACCGGCGTCACCGCTGCCGTCAAGCAGCTGGCCGTGCACTGCGCGGGGCAACCGGTCCAGCGCGCCACGATCGTGATGCCGCACAGTATCGGCCCGCAGGATTCCACCGCCGCCGAACTCGACCTGCCCAAGGGCAGCTGCCGTTTCACCCTGGAACCAGGCTTCAACATGAGCGCACTGGAACACTTCGCCCAGTACAACGGTGGCAAGGGCGGCCGCGACGGTGTGCTCAACGCGGCCAACGTGCAAGCGCTGCTGATCGCACCGGTGGCCGGCGACGCGGAGGCCACCCGATGAGCCGCACGGCCAAGCCGACCCTGTCGTTCTGGCAGATCTGGAACATGTGCTTCGGTTTCCTGGGCATCCAGTTCGGGTTTGCCCTGCAGAACGCCAACGCCAGCCGCATCTTCGAAACGCTGGGCGCGCCGATGGACGCCGTGCCCGGCCTGTGGATTGCCGCACCGCTGACCGGGCTGCTGGTGCAGCCGATCATCGGCTACCTGTCCGACCGCACCTGGACCCGCTGGGGCCGCCGCCGCCCGTACTTCATGGTCGGTGCGGTGTTCACCACGCTGGCCCTGCTGGTGATGCCGAACTCGCCCACGCTGTGGATCGCGGCGGGCACGCTGTGGGTGCTGGATGCCTCGATCAACGTCTCGATGGAGCCGTTCCGCGCGTTCGTCGGCGACAAGCTGGCCCCGCGCCAGCGCCCGACCGGCTATGCCATGCAGAGCTTCTTCATCGGCGTGGGCGCCATCGTGGCCAGCTTCCTGCCGTTCATCCTGGCGCACTTCGGCGTGGCCAATACCGCTGCCGCCGGCGAAGTGCCGCCGACCGTGCGTTATGCGTTCTACTTCGGCGCAGTGGTGCTGCTGGCCTCGATCGCCTGGACGGTGTTCAGCACCCGCGAATACTCCCCAACCGAGCTGGCCAGCTTCGATGATGCCGAGCCGCCGGTCGTGCACCAGTCCGCGCCTGTCGCCGGGCCGCCGCCGATGCTGCAGATCGGCGGCTGGATCGCGCTCGGCCTGGCACTGGCTGCGGCGATTGCCTGGCGCAACGGCGACAAGATGCTCTACGTGCTGGCCGGGCTGTGCATCGCCTACGGCCTGCTGCTTGGCGTGGCGCGGCTGCTGCCGGGCCCGCACATGCTGGCCACCATCGTCGATGACCTGCGCAGCATGCCGCGCACCATGCGCCGCCTGGCGTGGGTGCAGTTCTTCTCGTGGTTCGCGCTCTTCGCGATGTGGATCTATACCACTGCTGCGGTGGCCGGTACCCATTTCGGTTCTACCGATCCGGCGTCGGCCGCCTACAACGAGGGCGCCAACTGGGTGGGCGTGCTGTTCGGCGCGTACAACGGCTTTGCCGCACTCGCCGCGCTGTTGATTCCGCTGATGGTGCGGCTGATGGGCCTGCGCCTGAGCCACCTGGTGAACCTGTGGCTGGGCGGCCTCGGGTTGATCTCGCTGATGCTGATCGACGACCCGAAGTGGCTGCTGCTGTCGATGGTCGGGGTCGGCTTTGCCTGGGCCTCGATCCTGTCGCTGCCGTATGCACTGCTGTCCGACAGCGTGCCGGCGGCCAAGATGGGCGTGTACATGGGCCTGTTCAATTTCTTCATCGTCATCCCGCAGCTGGTCGCGGCCAGCGCGCTGGGCTTCATGCTGCGCCTGTGGCTGGGCGGCAACCCGATGCACGTGCTGGCGCTGGGTGGCGTCAGCCTGTTGATCGCCGGGTTGTGCGTGCTGCGGGTGCCGTCCCACCAGGAGGTTGTCTGATGCTGTCCCGTTCGCGTTTGTCGCTGGGCCTTTCGTTCGCGCTGCTGGCCGGCACTGCCGTTGCCGCTCCGCGCCCCGAGTACGTGGGCACGCTGGAGCCGTTCGCCAGCGATGCGGTGTACTTCGTGGTCACCGACCGCTTCGTCAACGGTGACCCGTCCAACGACCACCGCGACCAGGGCGGCAGGCACCGCACCTTCGACATCCCGGTGCCGTGCCCGGACAAGGTCGACGGCAACATCGGCTATCTCGGCGGCGACTTCAAGGGCGTGCTCGACAATGCCGACTACATCCGCAACCTCGGTTTCGGTGCGGTGTGGATCACCCCGATCATCGACAACCCGGATGAGGCCTTCACCGGCAGCAAGCCGATCAGCTGCACCAGCACCCTGACCGACCGCGGCAAGACCGGGTACCACGGCTACTGGGGCATCAACTTCTACACGCTCGACGAGCACCTGCCGAGCGCCGACCTGGATTTCGCCGGGCTCACCCGTGGCCTGCACGACGCCAAGCTGAAGGTCGTGCTGGACATCGTCGGCAACCACGGTTCGCCGGCCTGGACCATGCCGGTGAAGCAGCCGCAGTTCGGCCAGATCTTCGACAAGGACGGCACGCTCATCGCCGACCACCAGAACCTGCCGCCGCAGCAGCTGGACCCGAAGCACAACCCGCTGCACGCGTTCTACAACACCATCGGCCCGGTCGACGCGGACAAGGGCTCGATCTTCGACGGCAACCTGGCCGAGCTGGGCGACTTCAACCAGGACAACCCGGCAGTGATGGACTACCTGGTGGGCGCCTACCTGCAGTGGACCGCACAGGGCGTGGATGCGCTGCGCATCGATACCATCGGCTGGCTGCCGCATCCGTGGTGGCATGAGTTCGTCAACCGGATCCGCGCCAGGCATCCGGACATGTTCATGTTCGGGGAGGCGTTCGACTATGACGCCAGCAAAATCGCCGAGCACACCTGGCCGACCAACGCCAACGTGAGCGTGCTGGACTTCCCGCTGCGTGGCGCGATGTCCAGCGTGTTCGGCAAGGAGCAGAAAGGCTTCGAAGCGCTGGCCGAGCCGCTGCACCTGGTGGGGGGGCCGTACGCCAACCCGTACGAGCTGATGAGCTTCTACGACAACCACGACATGGCGCGGCTGGATGCCACCGACAACGGCTTCATCGACGCGCACAACTGGCTGTTCACCGCGCGCGGCATTCCGGTGCTGTACTACGGCTCGGAAACCGGCTTCATGCGCAGCCGCGCCGAACACGCCGGCAACCGCGCCTACTTCGGGCAGGCGCGCGTGGACGCCGCCCCGCAGAGCCCGATCTTCGGGCCCCTGCAGCGGATCGCCAAGCTGCGCGAGGCCACCCCGGCCCTGCAGCGCGGACTGCAGGTCAACGAACGCCTGCAGGGCGATGAGGCGGTGTTCTTCCGCGTGCTGCAGCACGGTGACACCGCGCAGACCGCGCTGGTGCTGCTCAACAAGGGCGATACCGCGCGCCGCATCGAGGTCAGCCGCTACCTGCAGCCCGGTACCTGGCGCGATGCGCTGGGCGGCGGCCGCCAAGCCGTCACGCGCAGCCTGACGGCCGAGGTACCCGCGCACGGGGTGAAGGTGTACCTGCTGGACGCGCCGGTGAACCAGAAGGAACTGCAGGCCGAGCTGGCCAGGGCGGTGGCCGACCAGCAGGAAAGGACTCAGCGCCTCTCGAGGTAGGTACCCACCGTTGGTGGGTACGCCGTGGCCACCGACCAACGGTCGGTGGCTACCGACCGGGTAGAATCGCCCCATGACCGATCTCACCCCACTGACCCCGATCGAAGCCCTTCTGCAATCCGCCATGGACGGGAAGACCACGATCGGTGCCTTCATGAAGGCCTTCGTCGCCTCCGACGTGGTGCTGCTCACCGGCAGCCTGGTCACCGCCGACGGCAGCGGCTTCGACCCGCTGCTGTTCGACAAGCAGGGCACCCTGCACGTGGCGGTGTTCACCGACATGGCCCGCGTGGGTGTCCACAGCCAGCAGGCCCCGCACACGATCCGCATGAGGATGATCGAGGTGCTCAAGCGCGTGCCCGGTGGCTATGGCGTGGTGGTGAATCCGGGCACGTCGCTGGGCCTTGAGCTGTCCCCGGCTGGCATCGGTGAAATCCTCAAGGACTTCGCCTGACCTGGGTGTACTGCCGCCCAATGCAGACGTAATCGTGATGTGGATGAACGCGACTTCAGCGTGACATCGCGTAGAGATGCCGATCACACAATTCCTACACAGAACCGGTTGCTAGACTCGTCCCCGTCAAAACGGCGGACCTCTATGCAGACACAGTCTTCCCGCGTCACCACCGGTGTGCAGGGCCTGGACACCATCCTCAGCGGCGGCCTGCCGCAGGGACGGCTGTACCTGCTGGAGGGGCCCCCCGGCTCCGGCAAGACCACGCTGTCGCTGCAGTTCCTGCTGCAGGGACTGAAGCAGGGCGAGCGCTGCCTGTATGTCACGCTCTCGGAAACCGCCGAAGAGCTGCGCGAGGTGGCCGCGGCCCATGGCTGGTCGCTGGACGGCCTGCACCTGTTCGAACTGGGCTCGGCCGAGGACGCGCTGGGCAACGGCCGCCTGCAGTCGGTGCTGCACTCGTGGGAAGTGGAGCTGGATGAAACGGTCAACCTGATCCTGGGCGAAGTCGACCGCATCCGCCCCAACCGGGTGGTGTTCGATTCGCTGTCCGAGCTGCGCCTGCTGGCGCAGGACTCGCTGCGCTACCGCCGACAGATCCTCGCGCTCAAGCAGTACTTCGCCCCGCAGAGCGCCACCGTGATCCTGGTGGACGATCTGACCTCCGGTGCCGACGACCGCGATGGCCAGCTGCACAGCCTGTGCCACGGGGTCATCTCGCTGGAACGCCTCACCCTGGATTTCGGCCCGGCCCGCCGCCGCCTGCAGGTGCAGAAGCTGCGCGGCGTCAACTTCGTCGCCGGCTACCACGACATGGTGATCCGCGCGGGCGGCCTGGACGTGTTCCCACGCCTGATCGCCTCCGAACACCACGAGCAGTTCGGCGAGGACATGATCGGCAGCGGCGTGCCGGAAATCGACAACCTGCTCGGTGGTGGCCCGTTGCGCGGCACCAGCACGCTGTTGACCGGCCCGGCCGGCAGCGGCAAGACCAACGTGGCCCTGCAGTACGTGTGGGCGGCCTGCGAGCGCGGCGAAAAATGCTGCATCTTCGAGTTCGACGAGCGCGTGGGCACTCTGTTGACCCGGGCCAAGGCGCTGGACATCGATCTGGAGTCGCACATCGCGGCCGGGCGCCTTGAAATCATGCAGATCGATCCGGCCGAGATATCGCCCGGCGAGTTCTCCTGGAACGTGCAGCAGGCGGTGGAGGAGCGCGGCTGCAGCGTGCTGGTGATCGACAGCCTGAACGGCTACGTGGCCGCGATGCCGCAGGAAAAGCAGCTGATGCTGCAGCTGCATGAAATGCTGTCCTACCTCAACCACAAGGGGGTCGCCACGTTCCTGGTGAACCCGCAGCATGGCCTGGTGGGCACCATGTCGACCGGCAACCTCAACGTGTCCTACATCGCCGATGCGGTGATCCTGTTCCGCTTCTTCGAAGCGCAGGGGCGCATCCGCAAGGCGATCTCGGTGATCAAGAACCGCGGCGGGGCGCATGAGGACACCATCCGCGAGCTCAAGATCAATGGCAAGGGCCTGGCCCTGAGCGGACCGCTGAAAGAGTTCAAGGGCATCCTCACCGGCACGCCGGAGTTCGTGGGCGACTCGGCATCGCTGCTGAGCCACCCCTATGCAGGATGACCGCAGCGGCGGCGTGGTCCATGTCGTGGCGCCGTTCGGCCGCGACGCGGCGAGCATGGCCGCGGTCCTCACCAGCGCAGGACTGAGTACCCGCATTGCGCCCGACCTGGCCGAACTGGCCGCCGCGCTGGACGACCAGGCAGGCGTGGTGCTGATCACCGAGGAAGCCATCGCCACCGGCACCGAGCTGCTGCTGGCCGCGTTGTCCGGGCAGGCGACCTGGTCGGACCTGCCGGTGATCCTGCTGCGCTCGCCGCGCGCGCATCGTCGTTCCCCGTTCGAAAGCCTGCTGCCGCGCACGGTGAACGTGGTGGAACTGGACCGCCCGCTGGGCAGCATCTCGCTGCTGAGTTCGGTGCAGGGCGCATTGCGTGCGAGAGAGAAGCAGTTCCTGGTGCGCGACCAGATGCGTGCCCTGGCCGACAGCCGCAGCGCGCTGGAGCGCAGCGAATCGGAGCTGCGGCTGATCGCCGACGCAATGCCGGTATTGATCGCCTTCGTCGATCGCAGCATGCACTACCGCTTCGCCAACAAGGCCTATGAAGCGTGGTTCGACCTGCCGGTGGGCGAGGTGATCGGTCGGCATATCCGCGACGTGGTGGGCACCCGGGTGTGGGAAGAGCGGTTGCCGATCATGCAGGACGTGCTGGCCGGGCAGGAGCATGTATTCGAGGTCAGCTGGCCGACCCGTGACGGGCGCCGGCGCGACTGCGAAGTGCGCTACTCCCCGCGCCGCAGTGCCGGCGGCGCGGTGGACGGTTTCCATGTGTTCGTCACCGACATCACCGTCGCAAGGCAGGCGCTGGAAGCCAGCCGCCAGCATGCGCAGGAACTGGAAACAGTGGTGGCCGAGCGCACCCTGGAGCTGCAGGCGCAGATGGCCGCGCGCGAAGCCAGCGAGGCCGCGCTGCGCCAGTCGCAGAAGATGGAAGCCATTGGCCAGCTCACCGGCGGCATCGCCCACGACTTCAACAACATGCTCACCGGCATCCTGTCGGCGCTGGACATCGTGCGCCTGCGCCTGGAGATGGGCCGCTTCGACGACCTTGAGCGCTTCCTTGATGCCGCCACGGCCT
Organism: Stenotrophomonas sp. NPDC077420; assembly: GCF_044543385.1. NCBI lineage: Bacteria > Pseudomonadati > Pseudomonadota > Gammaproteobacteria > Lysobacterales > Lysobacteraceae > Stenotrophomonas > Stenotrophomonas sp. NPDC077420. The sequence goes on along the minus strand of NZ_JBITVZ010000014.1, from coordinate 106,203 downwards.
CCAGCCAGCGCGCGGCCGCGCTCACCCAGCGCCTGCTGGCGTTCTCGCGGCGGCAGTCGCTGGATGCGCGCGCGGTGGAGCTCAACGCGCTGGTGGGCTCCATGCAGCACCTGCTGCGCAGCACGCTAGGCGAAAGCGTACGCATCCGCACCGAGGTCGCCGAGCAGCCGCTGCACGCCGCGCTGGACACCAACCAGTTCGAAAGTGCGCTGCTCAATCTGGCCATCAACGCCCGCGACGCGATGCCCAACGGTGGCGAGCTGGCACTGCGCGCGTTTCCGGTGCACCTGGCCGACGGCGAACGCGCCGACGTGCCGGCCGGCCAGTACGCCGTGGTGGCGGTGTCCGATACCGGCAGCGGCATGCCGCCGGAAGTCGTGGAGCGCGCCTTCGAGCCGTTCTTCACCACCAAACCGATCGGCAAGGGCACCGGCCTGGGCATGTCGATGGTGTACGGCTTCATGCAGCAGTCCGGTGGCCATATCGCGATCGACTCCGAACCGGGGCAGGGCACCACGGTGTCGCTGTTCATTCCGCGGGTGGAGGCGGGGACCGAGCCCGAACCACTGCAGGCCCCGTCGCCGGTCGCACTGGGCGACGGCCAGTCCATCCTGGTGGTGGAAGACGACCCGCAGGTCCGCATGCTGGTGACGGTGGTGCTGGAAGACCTGGGCTATGCGGTGGAGGTCGTGGACGACGCAGATGGCGCGATTCCCATCCTCGCCTCGTCGCGCCGTATCGACCTGCTGGTGACCGACGTCGGCCTGCCGGGTCTCAACGGCCGCCAACTGGCCGAGATCGCGCGGCAATCGCGCCCGGGACTGCCGGTGCTGTTCATGACCGGCTATGCGGAAAAGGCCCAGGAACGCTCGGCGTTCCTGGAATCGGGCATGAGCATGATCGCCAAGCCGTTCCTGCTGGATGCCTTCAGCGACGCGGTCCGCGGCGCGATGGCCGAATCCGCGCCGCCCTGAAGCAGCCCGGTAGCGCCGGCCGTTGGCCGGCCCAGGCGACATCAATCAACGCGGGCTCTGCCCGGCTGCCGCGGCCTGCGACGACTCCCGCAGCACCAGCCTCACCGGAATGGTCTGGCTTTCCACCGCCTCACCCTGGATCAGCGCCAGCAGCCGTTCCACCAGCAGCTGGCCCGCCTGCTTGGTGTCCTGCTGCACCGTGGACAGGGTCGGCGAGACCGACGCCGCCAGCGGAATGTCATCGAACCCGGCCAATGCCACGTCCTGCGGAATGCGCAGGCTGTGTTCGCGCAGCGCACGCATCGCGCCGATGGCGATCAGGTCGCTGGCCGCGAAGACGGCATCGATGACCTGACCGTCAGCGAGCAGGGCCTGGCAGGCGTCATAGCCGGACTGCTCGGTGGTGATCGCGTCGAACTGCAGCGCCGGGTCCACCGGAACCCCGCGCCCGGCCATCGCCGCCACATAGCCACGGTACCGCTCTTCAAACTCCGGGTAATGACTGGACGCATGGCCCACGAAGGCGATCCGCCGGCAGCCCTGGTCCAGCAGGTGGGCGGTGATGTCGAAACCGCCCTGGAAGTTGTCGCAGCCGATCGAGACCCCGGGCTGGTCCGGCAGCGCCGCGCCCCAGCGCACGAAGTGCGTGCCTTGCTCCACCAGCCGCTGCAGCCGCTCGCGCGACTCATGGTAATCCCCATAGCCCAGCAGGATGATCCCGTCGGCCTTGTTGCTGTCTTCGTAATCGGCCTGCCAATCGGTAGACAACTGCTGGAACGACACCAGCAGGTCGTACCCGCGCAGCGCGCAGGCCCGGGTGATCGAGCCCAGCATGGCATGGAAGAACGGGTTGATCAGCGAATCGTCGTTGGTCGGGTCTTCGAAGAACAGCAGCGCCAGCGTGCCGGCGTTGCGCAGGCGCAGGCTGGAGGCGTTCTTGTCGACCTTGTAGTTCAGCTCGCGGGCGATCTTCAGGATCCGCTCGCGGGTTTCCGGGTTGACCATCGGGCTGCCGCGCAGCGCCCGCGACACCGTCGGCTGGGAAACCCCGGCCAGGTGGGCGATATCCAGGGAGGTGGCTTTGCCGCGGATGGTCATGGAGGGCAGGGCTGGGACGACGGGACAATGATGCCATGCCGGCCGGGACCGCCGCCCGGCGACGACGGCCAGGGCATCGGGTACGAGCCGCCAGAGCCAATCCCCACAAGGCTTTGGCGGAAATCCGAGCGCAATCCAAGGCATCCCCGACAGGGGCTGGCGGGGCGGGGATGATAGAATAGGCCGTTCTGTCATCCCACCCAGATCTCCCGCAGGGCAGCCCCCGTATCGGCACCGAACAGAGTGTGATATCTGTCGGGCCTGCCCTCGGACAACGGAAGAGCAACCCTATGGCGCGCGGCATCAATAAAGTCATCCTGGTCGGCAACCTCGGCAACGACCCGGACGTGAAGTACACCCAAGGCGGCATGGCGATCACCCGCATCAGCCTGGCCACCACCAGCGTCCGCAAGGACAAGGACGGCAACCAGCAGGAGCGCACCGAATGGCACCGCGTGGTGTTCTTCGGCAAGCTTGGCGAAATTGCCGGCGAATACCTGCGCAAGGGCAGCTCGGTCTACGTCGAAGGCAGCCTTCGCTACGACAAGTACACCGGCCAGGACGGCGTGGAGAAGTACTCCACCGACATCATCGCCGACGAAATGCAGATGCTGGGCGGCCGCGGTGAAGGCGGCGGCGGTGGCGGCGGTGGCGGTGGTGGTGGCAACTACGGCGGCGGCGAACGTCCGCAGCGCCAGCAGGCCCCGCGCCAGGAATACGGCGGTGGTGGTGGCGGCGGCGGTCAGCGCGGCGGTGGCGGCGGTGGCTACGGCCAGCAGCAGCGCCCGCAGCAGCAGCCGCAGCAGTCGGCTCCGCCGATGGACGACTTCGCGGACGACGATATTCCGTTCTAAGCGCAGGTTGTTTCCTGGACGACCAAAAGGCCCGCCGATAGCGGGCCTTTTGCTTTCCCCGCCACTACGTAGTGACACGCCACACGTGTCATGCGTCCCCTTAATGTCACGCATCCGCCAGCCGACACTACCAGCGGCGGGCAGCATGATTGACAAGGTTCCAGGATGGGACCAGGAGCAGGTACTCACGCAGAGTACGACAAGATCGACGCCGCCAAGGTGGACCAATCCTGATGAACATTCGACCTCTCCATTCCGAGCGCGACTATCACGAGGCCAAGCAGAAGCGTGCCGCCTGGTTCGATGCCCTGCCTGAGCCGGATACCGGGCAAGGTGATCTGTTTGAAGTCCTGCTGATCCTGGTCGCCAACTACGAAAGCACCCATTTCCGCCTCGAGGCCCCCGATCAGATTGAGGCCATCAAGTTCCGGATGGCTCGGGAAGGGCTGGATGTTTTGATCGGTCACTGAAGGCATGAGTTATCACTGGGCTTCGTGCATTTCGGGCCGGAAGTGATGACGTTCTTTCAGAAGCGATGGGCGCGGTCGTGCAGCCGACGAATGCCTGTTTGTTGAACCTGTTCGTCTCCGAACAACGCTCTATCGAGTAGTGCGAATCCTGCTTGAAAATGCGTATTCTCGTAATGTAATCATTGAAGAAACACCGTCGGTTGAACTCGATCAGCTCGGTCCCCTTGCGCCCACCGGGAGGTGTGATGTCGGTGATGACCACCCGTCCATCCGCACCGCATTCTCCTGTTTCCTGCGGTGGCAACACCACGACTGAAACGCTTGGCCCGCCTTTGCACCGGAACGTCTGCCTGCCTGTTCGCGCGCGCTGATAGCCGTCTTTGTCAGGTCCGGATGCGGACGTGGAGAAATCGGCTGTCGCTGCAATGATGGTCATGCTTCCTCCGCTCCCACACTTGTAGGCGGCACTTACCGGTGAGCTCGTCTGCCAGGCCTCCGAAGCGTGGGAAAAAGCGGCCGTTGTCAGGAGAGTCAGCGCCAACAGATAGGTTCCGAGAGTCATGCGCTTACTTTCCCACAGTCCAGCGGGCTCGAAGACGGCGTGAGAATGGTCCCACTTGCAATGTGTTGCCAAATGAGCAACATTTGTCGCCTGATGAGCAACACGTCGCCGCCGATGGACACCCTGTTCCCAGCCACCCGCCAACGGGTGCTGGCAACGCTGCTGCTGCAGCCGGATGCCAGTTTCCACCTCCGCGAGCTGGCCAGGATCACCGGCACCCACGCCGGCACCCTTGCACGCGAACTGGACAAGCTCACCGGATCCGGACTATTGCTGCGAAGCGAACAGGGTAATCAGGTCCACTACCGGGCAAATCGCGCGTGTGTGCTGTTCGATGACCTGGCTGCGATGTTCCGCAAGACCCATGGCGTGGTGCCTGTCCTGCGCAATGCCCTGGTGTCAGTGGCCGATCACGTCTCGTTGGCGTGGGTCTTCGGTTCGGTGGCGAAGGGCACCGAGGTCGACGGAAGCGACGTGGATCTGCTGGTTCTGGGCGATCTGGGGTTCGCTGACCTGGTGCGTGCCATCCACCCCGCGCAGGAAGTGTTGCGCCGGGAGATCAATCCTGTGCTGTACTCACTGAAAGAGTTCATGCGGCGCGTGCAGAACGGTGATGCGTTTGCCAGCGAACTATTGGCAACGCCCAAGCTGCTGGTAACAGGAGACAAGGATGACCTTGGAAAACTTACTGGCGATCCGGCAGCTACAAGCGCACGACGCTGAACCGATTTCGCTGCGCAAGCTGCTCGACGCCGCGCGGCGGAATCTGGCCGACGCGCGATTCGATCAAATCAGCTCCGACAATCGATTCGACGCGGGTTACAAGTGTGTCATGCAGTGCGCAATGATCGGCCTTTGGGCGAGCGGCTATCGCACATCCACGAGTCAGCCCGGTCATCACCAGACCGCGATTCAGTGCCTCACTCACACGATGGGAGTCCCCAAGGACGACATCATCGTGCTGGATGCGTTGCGCCGCCAGCGCAACCTCACTGACTACGAGGGTGATCCGGTGTCCGATGCAACGCTGAGGGCTTGCATTGATCACGCTGAAGAACTGCTGCTTTATACAGAGCACTGGCTGCGTGAGCGCCATCCGGAAGTGCTCACGCAGTAGCTTGCGGCTGCAGGATTCACTCGGCGGCATACGACACCGGCAGAGTGCCATCAGTTGCCCGCATTGGTTTCATTGTGCCTTGCAGCATCCATTTTCGTGCAGTGCGTCTTGCAAAAAAACGAACTACTCCTCTATGGTGCAATCGATTGCATTGCAGTGAATAGTTGCGTTTGATACCGGTTGGGAGGCCGGAAAGCGGATGCCCGACCATTCGATTGGATCGATCCAAGGCGCGCGCCTTACGCGGCGCGATGCGCTGCGCATTGCGGTCGCCGGAAGCATTGGCCTGGCAACCGCAGGCGTGACGCCCGCGATGGCCGACACCGCGCCGCTCAAGGGCAACCTGAAGCATTCGGTCGCCCGCTGGACCTTCCCCCAGTTGTCGGTGGCCCAGCTCTGCCAGACGGTAAAGGGCATCGGGTTCGCCGCCATCGACCTGGTGGGGCCGGAAGACTGGCCCACACTGAAGGCGCATGGTGTCTACAGCTCGATGTGCAACGGCGCGGAGCTGGGCCTGACCAAGGGCTTCGCCGGCCGCCAGTTCCACGACCCGCTGGTGGAGCGCTACACCCGGCACATCGACCTGGTCGCCGATGCCGGCTACCGAAACCTCATCTGTTTTTCCGGCAACCGCAACGGCATGGACCCGCAGGAAGGAATGGCCAACGCCGAAGCCGGGCTCAAGCGCATCCTCAGCCACGCCGAGAAGCGGGGCGTGGTGCTGGTGATGGAGCTGCTGAACTCCCGGGTCGATCATCCCGACTACCTTTGCGACCGCTCCGCATGGGGCGTGGAACTGTGCCAGCGGCTGGGCTCGGCCCACTTCGGCCTGCTCTACGACATCTACCACATGCAGATCATGGAGGGCGACATCATCGCCACCATCGGCCGGCATCACGCGCACTTCAAGCACTACCACACCGCCGGCGTGCCGGGCCGGCACGAGATCGGCGACCAGCAGGAACTGAACTATCCCGCCATCTGTCGCGCGATCCGCGACACCGGTTTCGATGGGTACCTGGCGCAGGAGTTCATGCCTGCTGCGCCGGATCCCGTCGGCTCGCTCCGCGAGGCAATCCGCCTCTGCGACGTCTGAAATTGATATCCACCCAGGTGAAGTAGAACCCATGGCAGACAATCATTACGACGCAATCGTCGTCGGCTCCGGCATCAGTGGCGGCTGGGCGGCGAAGGAACTGACCGAGAAAGGCCTCAAGGTCCTCATGCTGGAACGCGGACGCAACATCGAACACGTGAAGGACTACGTCAATGCGATGAAGGAACCGTGGGACTTCCCGCACCGCAACCGGCCCACCCAGGCGATGAAAGCTGCGTTCCCGGTGCTCATGCGCGACTACGCGCTGGCCGAGAACCTTGAAGGAATGTGGGCCGACGAACAGGATTCGCCCTACATCGAGACCAAGCGGTTCGACTGGTTCCGTGGCTATCACGTGGGCGGCCGCTCGTTGATGTGGGGGCGACAGAGCTATCGTCTGTCGGACCTGGATTTCCAGGCCAACCTCAAGGACGGCATCGCCACCGACTGGCCGATCCGGTACGCCGATATCGCACCGTGGTATGACCACGTGGAGAAGTTCGCCGGCATCGCCGGTACCCGCGAGGGGCTGGACGTATTGCCGGACGGCGAATTCCTGCCGCCGATACCGCTGAACATCGTCGAGAAGGACGTGGCCGCGCGGATCAAGAAGGCCTTTGGCGGCACGCGGCATATGATCCATTCGCGCACCGCTAATATCACCCAGCCCAAGCCCGAGCAGGGCCGCGTCAACTGCCAGTACCGCAACAAGTGCATCCTCGGCTGTCCGTTCGGCGCCTACTTCTCCACGCAGGCGGCGACGCTGCCGGCGGCGATGAAAACCGGCAACCTGACCCTGCGGCCGTTCTCCATCGTCAAGGAAGTGCTCTACGACAAGGACCGCAAGCGGGCGCGCGGCGTGGAGGTGATCGATGCCGAAACCGGCCAGACCTACACGTATACGGCCAAGGTGATCTTCCTCAATGCGTCCTCGTTCAACTCCACCTGGCTGCTGATGAACTCGGCCACCGACGTCTGGGAAGGCGGGCTGGGTTCGTCGTCCGGGGAGCTGGGGCACAACGTCATGGACCACCACTTCGGCGCCGGCGCCTCCGGCCGGGTCGAGGGCTACGACGACAAGTACTATTTCGGCCGCCGTCCCTGCGGCTTCTATATTCCCCGTTTCCGCAACGTCGGCGACGACCGGCGCGGCTACACGCGCGGGTTCGGCTACCAGGGCGGCGCCAGCCGCAACGGGTGGTCGCGCGAGATCGCCGAACTGAACATTGGTGCCGACCTGAAGGAAGCACTGACCGTGCCCGGCGACTGGCGCATCGGCATGACCGGCTTCGGCGAAATGCTGCCCCACCACGACAACACCATCCGCCTGGACAAGGAGCGCAGGGACAAATGGGGCTTGCCGGTGTTGGCCATGGACGTGTCCATGCGCGACAACGAGAAGGCCATGCGCAAGGACATGGCCGCCGATGCCGCCGAGATGCTGGAGGCCGCCGGGGTCAAGGACGTGGAGATGCACGACAACGACTATGCACCGGGCAAGGGCATCCACGAGATGGGAACCGCGCGCATGGGGCGTGACCGGAAGCATTCCGTGCTGAACCAGCACAACCAGGTCTGGGACGCGCCCAATGTCTATGTGACCGACGGCGCCTGCATGACCTCCAGCGCGTGCGTGAATCCCTCGCTGACCTACATGGCGCTCACCGCACGCGCGGCCGACCATGCGGTGCGCGAACTGAAAGCGGGGAACCTGTGATGGAACGTCGCGACCTGTTGAAGATGATCGTCGCCGCCACCGGCGCCGCCATGATCGGCCTGCCCGTGCTCGCACAGGCACAGGCACCGACCGCAGCGGCGAAGCACGCCTTCTCCGCTGGCGATGTGGCCACGCTGGATGAGATCGCCGAGACCATCCTGCCAAAGACCCGCACGGCGGGCGCGAAGGACGCCGCCACAGGGGCGTTCATGGCGACATTCGTCACCGACTGCTACACCGACCAGCAGCAGGCCACGTTCCGCGCTGGCCTGGCTGACATCGACAAACGCGCCGGCGGCCGCTTCGTGTCGCTCACGCCGCAGGCCCGCACCGCGTTGCTGCAGACGCTGGATGCGGAGGCCAGGAAACGCGCTGTCGAGGTGGGCGACACCGGCACCGCCGACGGCACGCGGGCGATGCCGCACTACTTCACGATGATCAAGCAGCTGGCCATCTTCGGTTTCTTCACCTCGAAGGTGGGCGCAACCGAGGTGCTGCAGTACGTCGCCGTGCCGGGTCGCTACGACGGCGACCTCGCCTATGTCCCGGGCACGCCCGCGTGGGGCACCAGCTGATGAGGACCCCCATGATCAGACCCTTGCTGACGGCGGCCTGCCTGCTGGCCACGGCGCCCGCCTTCGCGCAGGCCAGCGGCGACGCCGCCCGCGATCCGGCGCAGACCGAGGTGTGGACGCCCGTGCCCGCGCTCGTGGCCACGCCCGCGAATGCCGCGCCGTCAGATGCGATCGTGCTGTTCAGTGGCAAGGACGTCTCGGCGTGGGAGTCGGAGCAGGGCGGATCCGTGCCCTGGACCGTTGCCGACGGCGCCCTGACCGTGGTGCCCGGCAGCAAGGGCATCCGCACCCGGCAGCGGTTCTGCGACATCCAGTTGCATGTCGAGTGGCGCTCGCCCACCGAAACCCGCGGTTTCGATGGCCAGAACCGTGGCAACAGCGGCATCTTCCTGCAGGAGCTGTATGAGCTGCAGGTGCTGGACAGTTACCACAACCCGACCTACGCCAATGGCCAGGCCGGCTCGATGTACAAGCAGGCCATTCCGCTGGTGAACGCCTCGCGTGCGCCGGGCCAGTGGCAGGCGTACGACATCATCTGGAAGGCGCCGCGCTTTTCGCCGAGCGGCGGGCTGGTATCGCCGGCACGCATCACCGTGCTGCACAACGGCGTTCTCGTGCAGGAGGACACCGTGCTTTCGGGCAAGACCGAGTACATCGGCGCGCCTTCGTACGCGCCGCACGCGTGCGCCCCGATATATCTGCAGGAACACGACTCCAGGGTCAGCTACCGCAACATCTGGGTGCGGGAGCTGTAACGCCGGCCCGCACCGGGCCGGCGCCAGGGAACTTACTTCGCCAGGTAGCTGGCGAGGTTGTCGATGTCCTGTTCGGACAGCTGGGCGAAGGGCGGCATCAGGCCGCCCCCCTTTTTGATCTTTTCCTTGATCTGTGCCGGCTGCAGCCGCTTGGCGACGTCGGTGAGCGCGGGGAACGTCGGCGGAACACCGGCGCGGTTGGCGCCATGGCAGGCCGTGCAATGGGTGGCGTAGAGGGTCGCGCCGGCCTCGGGGTCGTCCTTGGCCCACGCAGCAGGCGCGAGCAGCGCGCTCGCGAGCAGGGCGGCCAGGGTCGGGATCCATCTGGAACGGGTATTCAAGCATTACTCCTTCGCTGGCTGGCGCGGTGCGCTGGCGGGCAGGCGGGCGGTGAGGTGGTGGCGCAGATAGTCCGCGCCGGTCTTGATGACGTTGGCCGGATCACGCGGCTGGTCGTGCTCGACGATGTACCACTGCACGCCGGCCGCCGCAGCGGCAGGCAGGATCGCGTTCCAGTCGAGCACGCCCTGGCCGACGGCGGCGAAGCCGCCCTCATCAAGGGCCTGGCCGTTGGGCGCGTTGTCCTTGGCGTGCACCGCGAACACGTGGCCACGGAATTTTCCCAGCATCAGCACCGGGTCATGGCCCGCACGGGCCACCCAGGCCAGGTCAAGCTCGGTCTGCAGGTCGGGGCCGGCTGCGGCGAACAGGAGTTCCAGGCCGGTCTTGCCGTCGAAGTCGACCAGCTCGAAATCATGGTTGTGGTAGGCCAGGTGCATGCCCTTGGCTTTCGTCGCCGCCGCGATCCGGCCCAGCTCCCGGCCCAGCGCGGTCCACCCTGCGGCATCGGTCGGTCGATCCTTCTCCGCCAGGTAGGGCACCACCAACGTCGTGTTGCCGATCGCGCGGTTGAAGGCCACCACCCCGTCCAGGTCGTTGCGCAGGTCGGCCAGCTGCACGTGGGAGGAGATGGCCTTGATGGCATAGCGGTCCAGCAGCTGCTTGAGTTCGGCGGCGCTGACGTTCTGGGTGCCGACCGTTTCCACCGCGCTTACCCCTGCGTCGTGCACGATCTTCAGCTGCTGGTCGAGCGAGCCGACGTTGCGCAGCGTGTACATCTGCACCGCGATGGGCGGCTGCGGGGCGGTGGCGTCGCCGGCGAAGGCGGGCAGGGCGGCGAGCAGCAGCAGGGCGAGGGTGGTTCTGCGTGCAGCAGTCTTCATCAGGTCAGCCTCCGGGGATTCAAGCGATGGGGGTCCAGGCGCGCGACCTGGCCGATGCGATGACGCGGTCGACGATCAGCGCCGAACGCATGCCGTCCTCGAAGGTGGGCAGGCCCTGCGGCTGCTCGCTGTCGATGGCGCGATAGGTGTCGGCGACGAACGCTTCGAAGCACTGGCTGTAACCCTGCGCATGGCCGGGCGGCAACACCGACAGCCGGCGCTGTTCGGCACTGCCGGCGCCCGGCCCGCGCACGAAGGTTTCCTCGCGCTGGTCGGGCCGTCCGATCCACAGCCGTTCGGCGTCTTCCTGGTTGAACGCCACGCTGGCCGTGGCGCCGTCGATCTCGAACCAGAGGCGGTTGTGGCGTCCTGCCGAGACCTGGCTGACCGTCAGGGAGGCCAGCGTACCGGCGCCGGTCCTGAACATCGCCGCGGCGACGTCTTCGCTGGCGACGGCCTGCATCGCGCCGCCCGCCGCCGGCGTGGTGAAGCTCTGCCCGGCCACCGCGCCGCGTTCGGCGATGACCGTCGCGAACGCGGCGCTGACGTCGACGAAGCGCTCGCCGCTGACCCATTCCACCAGATCGCACCAGTGCGAGCCGATGTCGGCGAACACGCGCGAGGCACCGCCCAGTGCCGGGTCCACGCGCCAGTTGTTGCTGGCCGGGTCCAGCAACCAGTCCTGCAGGTAACTGCCGTGGATCAGGTGCAGGGGCCCCAGCTCGCCCTGCGCGATGCGGGCGCGCGCCTCGCGCACCACCGGGTGGTAGCGGTAGACGAACGGCACCGTGGCCACCCGCCCGGTGGAGGCCGCCAATGCGGCCAGGACCTGGGCGTCTTCCAGCGAGGTGGCCAGCGGCTTCTCGCAGATCACATGCTTGCCCGCTTCCAGCGCCGCCTGCGCCATGGCGCGGTGCAGGTGGTTGGGGGTGCACACGTGCACGACCTGGACCTGCGGATCGGCGATCACCTCGTCGATGTCACGATAGCCGCGCGGAACATTCCATGACCTTGCCACCTCCTCCGCGCGTTGCGGCGAAGAGGCGACGACGCCGCGCACCTCGGCGCCGGCCAACAGTGCCGCGCGACGGTGCACGGCGCCGATCATTCCGGTGCCCACGATGGCGATTCCAAGCTTGCGCATCGGTCGGTTCCTCAGGGCGTGGAAGGGGCGGCCGCGGTGGCCGGGCGGTCACGGAACAGCAGCAGGAACGCCACCAGCACGACCAGCGCCACGCCCGCCGGGAACAGCCAGATCTGCTGCCAGTCCGGACCTGCCGCCGTGGTGTAGTGCTCCACCACCGCGCCGGACAGGAAGGTGCCGATCAACATGCCCACCCCGTACGTGGCCAGGGTGATGAACCCCTGCGCGCTGCTGCGCGCGGCCGGGCCGGCATGTGCGTCGGTGTAGATCTGGCCGGTGACGAAGAAGAAGTCATAGCAGATGCCGTGCAGCACGATGCCGATCACCAGCAGCGAGAAGCCGCCGCCTGCGTCGCCGAAGGCGAACATCACATAGCGCACCACCCACGCCGCCATGCCCACCGCCAGCATGGTCTTGACCCCCAGCCGCACGAACAGGAACGGCATGGCCAGCATCAGCAGCACTTCGGACACCTGGCCCAGCGACTGCAGGCCGGCTGCGCCACGCACGCCGAGGTCGTTGAGATACGGGTTGGTGAAGTTGTAATAGAACGCCAGCGGTATGCAGATGGCGATGGAGGCCAGGAAGAACACCAGGTAGGAGCGCGACTTCAGCAGCCGCAGCGAGTCCAGCCCCAGCACCTTTCCCAGCCCGGCGTCGCGCTGCTGCGCCAGCGGCGGCGTATGCGGCAGGGTGAAGGCATACAGGCCGAGGGCCAGCGAGGCCATCGCCGCCATCCGGAAGGTCAACTCGAGCGTATGTGCCTGCTCCCACCCCAGCCAGCCGATCAGCACGCCCGCCACGATCCAGCCCACGCTGCCGGCAACGCGCACCGGCGGGAACTGCTTTTCAGGCGCGTGCATGTGCCGCATCGCCACGCTGTTGGCCAGGGCCAGGGTCGGCATGAACAGCAGCATGTAACCCATGACGCAGGCAAAGAAGGTGTTGAAGTCGGTCGCGGTGGACGCGAGCCACATCAGCGCCGCGCCGGCCAGGTGCAGCACGCCGAGGATGCGCTGCGCCGCGAAGTAGCGGTCGGCGATCAGCCCGACCAGGAACGGCGCCACGATGGCGCCGATGGACTGGCTGAGGAAGGCGGTGGCCACCTGGCTGGCGCTGGCCCGCAGCGGACCCTGGACCAGGTACGTGCCGAGGGTGACGAACCACGCCCCCCAGATGAAGAACTGCAGGAACATCATCGCGCCCAAGCGCGACATGGCGTACCTCATAACGTGCCCTCCCAGGCGGTCATGGCTCAGATTCCCAGCATGCGGCGCAGTGCGTCCGGATCCGTGCCGCTGTCGGCAAAGTCGTCGAAGGCACGTTCGGTGACGCGGATGATGTGGTCGCGGATGAACGCTGCGCCCTCGCGGGCGCCGTCTTCCGGGTGCTTCAGGCAGCACTCCCATTCCAGCACCGCCCAGCCCGGGAAATCGTATTGCGCGAACTTCGAGAAGATCGCCTTGAAGTCGACCTGGCCGTCGCCCGGCGAACGGAACCGCCCCGGTCGATCGATCCAGTCCTGGTAGCCCGCATACACGCCGCTGCGTGCACTGGGGCGGAACTCCGCGTCCTTGACGTGGAAGATGCCGATGCGCGCGTGGTACCGGTCGATGAAGCCGAGATAGTCCATCTGCTGCAGCAGCAGGTGGCTGGGGTCGTACAGGATCCTGGCGCGCGGGTGGTGGTCCACCACGTCCAGGAAGCGCTCGAAGGTGGCGCCATCGTGCAGGTCTTCGCCGGGGTGGATCTCGAAACACAGGTCCACGCCGCACGCATCGAAGGCATCGAGAATGGGACGCCAGCGTCGGCCCAGTTCGGCGAAGGCTTCGTCGACCAGTCCCGGCGGGCGTTGTGGCCAGGGATAGAAGTACGGCCAGGCCAGCGCGCCGGAGAACGTGGCATGCGCGGTCAGCCCCAGGCGCTGGCTGGCCTTTGCGGCAAGCAGCAGCTGTTGCACCGCCCAGGCCTGGCGGGCGGCCGGATCATTGCGCTTGTCCGGTGGCGCGAAGCCGTCGAACAGGCTGTCATAAGCAGGATGGACCGCCACCAGCTGGCCCTGAAGGTGGGTGGACAGCTCGGTGATCTGCACGCCATGCCCGGCCAGCATGCCGGCGATGTCGTCGCAGTACGCCTGGCTGCGCGCCGCCTCGGCCAGATCGAACAGATGGGGCGTGCTGGTCGGTACCTGCACGCCGGCATAGCCCAGGCCTGCGGCCCACCCGGCCAGCGTGTCGAGCCGGTCAAATGGTGCGGTGTCACTGATGAACTGCGCCAGGAAAAGTGCTGGACCCTTGAGCGTCTTCAAACGGATTCGCCCTCGATGCAATCGATTGCATTATCCTAGCAGCGACTTCTGCAAGAGCTGTTGTGCACTGCACAGCGAACCTTGGGCTGGAACCATGGCGACCATCTACGACATTGCAAAGCATGTTGGCGTTTCCGCCGGCACGGTATCGCGGGCGCTGTCGCGCCCGGAAAAGGTGCTGCCTGCCACGCGCGCGCGCATCGAGCAGGCCGCTGCCGCCCTGGGATATGTGCCCAACACGATTGCACGCACGCTCAAGACCCAGCGCAGCGGCAAGCTGCTGGTCACGGTCCCGGACATTGCCAACCCCTTCTTCGCCCAGATCCTGCAGGGCGCGGAGGACGCGGCGCAGGCGCGGGGTTACGCCGTGCTGCTCGGCGATACCCAGCATCAACCCGACCGCGAAGAGCGCTACGCGCAGATGCTCCGGCGCAACGAGGCCGACGGGCTGATCGTGCTGGGGCATCGGCTGCCGCCGACCGCCCGCGAGATCATCCAGCAGCTGGGTGCCGCCGCGCCGGTGATCAACGGCTGCGAGTTCGATCCGGCGCTGGGCATTCCCAGCGTCCACATCGACAACGCGGCCGCCGCACGCGCCGTCATGGCGCATCTGTATGGGCTGGGCCATGATCGTATCGCCGTGATCGGCGGACCGCCCGACAATCCGCTTCACCAGCAACGACTGGAAGGGGTGCGCGCGATCGGCAGGGCGCGCGGACGCCTGCGCAGCCTGAGCGTGGCACCGGGCGATTTCTCGGTGGAATCCGGTCATGCGGCGGCCACCGCACTGTTGACCGGCGACCCCGCGCCTACCGCGATCTTCTGCTTCAGCGACCAGATGGCGTTGGGAACGCTGGCCGCCTGCCGCGAGCGGGGCGTCCGCGTCCCGGAAGACCTGTCCATCGTCGGCTTCGACGACCTGGCGTCCTCGCGCTATCTCACCCCCCCCCTGACCACCATCCGGCAGCCGATGCGCGAGATCGGTGAGCGCTCGGTGCACCTGCTGCTCGCCATCATCGAACGCGTCGATGTGCCGCTCCAGCAGACCCTGGACTTCAGCCTGATGCTGCGCGGCTCCACCGCAGCCCCGGGAGCGTTTCCGTCCCGCTGAGACGCTACGGGAACGGGTAGGCCTTGCCGCAGGCCAATACGTGGTTGTAGTCGCTGGACATGCACTGGTAGAAGGCGCGCTTGTTGCCTTCGGCAGCCTCGCAGTCGGCCTGGGTCAGGTTCGGCAGCAACGCCCGCAGCGGCGTGGCCGCGGCGTTGAACTGTGCGGCGTCCATGTAGCCGCCCCTGACGTTCTTCTCGCCCACTTCAAGCATGGTCTCCACGCCGTAACGTGCGTTCTCCACGGCCTTGGGGCAGTCGAGCGCGGCGCTGTGCTGGCGCACTTCCAGCAGCGCCTGCGCGACCTCGCCGGCGTCGGCAATGGCCTGGGCGCGGGGGTCGGCAACGGGCACGTCGTCTGCGGCGGCAGCAGCCAACGGCACTGCGGCCAGCATCGCCAGCACGAGCGAAAGGCGGGGAACAGACAGAATCAACGGCACGCGGTCACTCCTTGAAGCGGGCGGTGGAGGCTCGACGGCACTCCGGGGTGGCCGATGATAACCGGCTCCGCCGCCGCCCGTGGGCATCACGGCCGGCGCATCAGGATCATCTTTTCCTGGGACATGTCGCGCATGGTGTAGGGAATGCCGCCGGTGCCGTAGCCCGATTCCCTGCGCCCGGCAAAGGGCATCCAGTCGGTGCGGAACGCGGTAGGGTCGTTGATCATCACCGCCGAGGCATCGAGGCGGTTGGCCGCGCGCAGGGCGACGTCGATGTCCTGGGCGAAGATGCTGGCCTGGAACGCGGTGGGCAGTGCGTTGGCACGAGCAATGGCCTCGTCGAGGTCGGCGTAGCCGTACACCGCGACCACCGGCCCGAACACTTCCTGGGTGGAGATGCGCGCATCGGCGGGAGGCTCGACCAGCACCGTGGGTTGATAGGTGGTCTCGGAGAGGCGCTCGCCGCCGATGGCCAGCCTGGCCCCGCCGGCGACCGCCTCGTCCACCCATTCCGCCACCCGCTCGACTTCGCGCGGCTGGATCAGCGGACCCACTTCGGTGTCCTTGAGCGTGGGATCGGCGGTGCGCAGCGTGCGGACGCGTTCGACCAGCCGTTCGGTGAGGTCATCGACGATCGCGTCGTGGACGAAGATGCGCTGGGTCGAAACGCACACCTGGCCGGCATGGTAGTACCCGCCTTTGACCAGCGGTTCGATGATCTTGTCCAGGTCGGCGCTGCGGTCGACGATGGCCGGTGCCACGCCGCCGTGCTCCAGCGCGGCGCGTGCGCCATGGGCCAGCTTGGCATGCAGCGACCAGCCAACCCGGGCCGAGCCGATGAAGCTCAGGAACGCGACGCGCGGGTCGGTCGCCAGCGCCTCGGCCAGTTCGTTGCCCTCCGGAAGGAACGCCTGGCACCACGGTTCGGGCAGGCCCGCCTCATGCGCCATCGCCACGAACTCCAGGCACGACAGCGGCGTGGCGCTGGCCGGCTTGATGATGACCGGGCAGCCCACCGCAATGGCCGGGGCGACCTGGTGCACGATCAGGTTCAACGGATGGTTGAACGCGGAGATCGCGGCCACGATCCCGATCGGCTCGCGCGTGGTGAAGGCCCAGCGGTTGTCTGCCGCAGCCGAAAGACCCATCGGGATTTCGCGGCCGGCGAAGTTGCGCAGCTCGTCGGCGGCGTTGTGCACGCCGTCGATGGCGCGCGTGGTTTCCACGATCGCGTCTGGCAGCGGCTTGCCGCCCTCGCGCGCGATCTGCAGGGCCAGATGCTCGCGGCGGCTTTCCATCAACGCGGCCAGGCGGCGCAGGATGGCCATGCGCTGGTGCGGCGCCAGCCAACCGTTGCGGTCCTTGAACACGGACGCGGCCGCCTGCAGCTTGCGCTCCAGCGCGGCGGCGTCGTCGCTCTGCAGCGCTGCGATGGGCGCGCGATCAAAGGCCTGGACGATGTGCAGCATGATGGGGTTTCCTCGTTGCAGAAGGGCTCAGCCGCACTCCACGTCGGGCGTGCGGTTGCGCAGCTCGTCGACCAGGACGCGGGTATTCTCGGAATAGTCGATGGGCACATCGACCAGATGGACGCCGCCACCGGCGAAGGCGGCCTCGAGCGTGGGGACCAGATCGTCGACCGCGGTCACCCGCGATCCCTTCGCGCCATAGGCCTCGGCGTAGCGGACGAAATCCGGGTTGCCGAAGCGCATGCCGAAATCCTCGAAGCCGTCCACGGCCTGCTTCCAGCGGATCATGCCGTAGGCGCTGTCGTTGAGGATCACCACCACCAGGTCCAGTCCCAGCCGCACGGCGGTTTCCAGTTCCTGCGAGTTCATCATGAAGCCGCCGTCGCCGCACACCGCCATCACCCGGCGCTGCGGGTACAGCATGGCCGCCATCATCGCCGAGGGCAGGCCCGCGCCCATGGTCGCCAGCGCATTGTCCAGCAGCAGCGTGTTGGCCACGTGGGTGCGGTAGTTGCGGGCGAACCAGATCTTGTACATGCCGTTGTCGAGACAGACGATGCCGTCGTCGGGCATCACCCCGCGCACGTCGTGGACCAGGCGCTGCGGGGTGACCGGGAATCGATCTTCCTCGGCGCGATCATTGATCCGCGCCAGAATCTTCTGGCGCAGCGCGATCATGCCGTCATCGCCCGCCAGCTGGCCTTCCAGTCGCCCGGCCAGCGCCTGCACCGCGCTGCCGATGTCGCCGATCACCTCGATGTCGGGGTGGTAGACCTGTTCGACGGTGGCCGACTGGAAACTCACATGGATGACCTTGGGACCGCCGGCGTCCTTCATCAGGAACGGCGGCTTCTCGACCGTGTCGTGACCGATGGCGACGATCAGGTCGGCACGTGCCACCGCCTCATGCACGTAGTCGCCTTCGGAGAGTGCCGCGGTGCCCATGTAGAGGTTGGACCCTCCGGTCACCGCGCCCTTGCCCATCTGCGTGTTGAAGAACGGCAGCCGCGTGCGCGAGATGAAGTCGGACAGTGCGTCGGCCAGCTGCGGGCGGTTGCACGCCGCGCCAATCATGACCAGCGGGCGCGCGGCGGCCTGGATCGCAGCGGCCGCGCGCTCGAGCGCGGCAGGGTGGGCAAGCGGCCGTTCCAGCGCGTGCACCGGGATGGGGGCGAGTGCCTCGACCGCTTCGCCGGCGATGTCTTCGGGCAGCTCCAGGTGCACCGGGCCGGGCCGCTCCTCCATGGCCACGCGGAAGGCGTCGCGGACGAGGGCCGGAATCGCGGCGGGACTGACGATCTGGCGGGTCATCTTGGTCAGCGGCTTCATCGACGCGACGATGTCGACGATCTGGAAGCGCGCCTGGCGTGCGCTCATCACCGCCTTCTGGCCGGTGATGAGGATCATCGGCATGGCGCCGAGGTGGGCATACGCCGCGCCGGTGGAGAAATTCAGCGCACCGGGACCCAGCGTGGCCAGGCACACCCCGGGCCGACCGGTCAGGCGACCGTGGGTGGCGGCCATGAAGGCCGCCGCCTGCTCATGCCGGGTCAGCACCAGTTCGATCCGCGAGGTTCGCAGGGCTTCCAGGAAATCCAGGTTCTCTTCGCCGGGCACGCCGAAGATTCGATCAACGCCCTCGTTCTCGAGCGCTTCAACCAGCAGGGCGGCACCGTTGCGCATCGTTCGGATCCTCATGGGGGGTGAGTCGGACGGATGGATCAGGGCGGACAGCGTAAGAACCTCAGGATGCTATCAGCCCGGCAGCGTTGCTGCCGTGACGAGGCCCGCCTGCGGCAATGCAGAACACGTGCGCCGCTTCATACCCGCTTCACGCTCGTTTCATGGCCCGCCCGCGGCTGCGCGCCACGCTGCAGGCCTCCTTCGCAGCGGCAGTTCCAGAATGAAAACCACTTCTCCCCCTGATTGGGACCTGGTCGTGGTCGGCGCCAGTTTCGCCGGCGCGGCGTGCGCGCTGGCGGCCGCCCAGTACGGGTTGCGCGTGTGCGTGCTGGAGCGCAAGCACGATCCGGGTGCGCGGCTGCACACCACCGGGATACTGGTCAAGGAAGTGGTCGAGCAGACCTGGCTCGGGCGCATCCCCGCCACGCTGCTGCAGCGCGTGGAGCAGGTGCGGCTGTATGCGCCCAACCTGCGCAGCATCTGCCTGGCCGCGCCCGGCTATTACTTCATGTCCACCGACACGCCCAACGTGCTGCGCTGGCTCGCCGGCGAACTGCGCACCCATGGCGTCGACCTGCGCCTGGGCCAGTCCTTCACCCAGGCCCATCGCCACGGCGATGGGTGGGACGTGGCCGGCGCAGGGCGCACCCGCTACCTGGTGGGCGCGGACGGGGCAGGTTCGCGCGTGGCACAGCGCACCGGCCTGGGCAGCGTGCAGGCGTTCCTTTACGGGGTGGAGCAGGAATTCGCCGGTGTCCGGCTTCCCGAAGGGCAGGCGCTGCATTGCTTCGCCAGCCGACGCTACGCCCCGGGCTACATCGGCTGGGCGGCGCAGAATCCGACCGGCGTGCAGGTCGGGCTGGCCGTGCGGCACGACCCGGCGCGCGCGCGGCAGCCGGACATGGACGGCTTCCTGGCGCACGTGCGCGACATGATCGGCCTTCCCGCAGCGCTGAAGCCGGATGCCACGCGGGCCGGATTGATTCCGTGCGGCCCGGTGAAAGGCGCATTGACCGCGCCCGGGGTGATCCTCACCGGCGATGCGGCCGGCATCGTTTCACCGTTGTCGGCTGGCGGCATCCATGCGTCCTGGCGGCACGGCTGGACGGTGGGCGACGCGGTCGGGCTGCACCTGCGCGGCCGCGGACCGGCGGTGGAGGCGGTAGCCGCGCAGGCGGTGCCGCGCTTCCGGGGGAAGCGCATGCTGCGCTGGGCGATGGACCACCTGCAGCTGGACTGGCCGATGGACCTGATGCTGCAGTCGGGAATGATGAGGCGGGCGGCCGAGCAGATCTACTTCCATCGACGCGGGTTGCGCATGGATCGATGAGCGGTCAGGACCGCATCCAGGCCTGCCGTCCCGGCGCTGCTGCCTTGCTGCGGCGCAGGTCGATCTGCCGGTCCTGGTAACGCTGCATGCTGGCCTTCAGCTCGTCCAGCGCGTCCTCCGGCAGCCACAGCCGACGCGTGCCACGCGTCATCGCGGTATACGCGGCGCGTACCGGGTTGTGCGCGAACTGCCGCGCAAACCCGGTGCGGAAGCAACAGCGCGACATCGCCACCGTGGCGAACTCGGCATTCTTGGCGTGTTCGACCAGCATCAACGGCAGCGCGGCACCGTGGAAGGGCAGCAGGCGTTCGCTCAGTTCTACGAAGCGGTCGCGGTTGTACCCGCGCATGAACATGCGCGGGATCTGGGCCAACCCCTGTTCGGCACATTCGGCCAGCAGGTCTTCCCAGCGTTGGCTGCTGCCGCCGTGCGCGGTGAGTTCGCGATAGGCTTCGGCGCCGCGCGTGACCTCGCGGCCCAGCGTGGCCAGCGAGTCGGGATGGATCGCGAACGCGGCGCCGGCCGCGGCCAGGCGCTGGGCTTCTTCCAGCAGCCGCCACGGACTGCCATAGATGCGCGCACCGTCGTTGGGTACCTCGCTCCATTCGCGGTAGGTGCCGGGCAGCGTGGGCAGGTCGGCGGCACCGCTGAACGGCGCGTCGAAGCGGCTGCCGATGTCCAGCGCCAGGGTGTCGTTGATCAGCGTTTCCACCAGCCGACCCTGGCGGACCGACTGGTCGATCTCCAGCGTCATGCCGGTGGCGAAGCGCGGGGCATGGCCTACCAGGCGCTGGTTGGGGTCGCCAAGGCTGATCACCGCCCCCTCGTAACTGGACAGCAGTGCCTTCCACGCCGGGCTCAGGTCGTGGCCCTCATCGATCAGCAGCGTGCCCCAGGTGGCGGGCACGCTGACCTGGTGCTGGGCCAGCCACTTGCCGATGTGGTCCACGTTGACGCTGAGCAGGCCGTGGCGCTGCAGCTGCGGGTCGAACATGCTGCGCCACACGTGCTCGGCCGCCGCCATCAGCGCGCTGCTGTCGATCATCGCCCACGGCACGGCGCGCGCGAAGTGGCGCGGCGCCAGCTGCAGGCTGCTCGAGCGGCACCATGCCGCGATGCCTTCCAGGGCGATGCGCAGCACGCGGGCCGGCGCATGCGCGCCGATCGGCTGCAGGTCGAGGCGCGCGGCGATGTCGCGCAGCGACAGCTTGCTGATCTGGAAGGCCGGCCGCCAGGTCGTGCGCAGCAGGCCGCGCCGGAACGCGTCGCCGGCGACGTGGTTGGCGAAGGCGATCTGCGAGATGACCTGCACCGGCAACGCGGCGCTGAGGCGTTGCCGGAAGGCCTGCACCTGGCCGGCGCGCGGTGCGATGTAGGTATACCGGCGCGCGGCGCTGTCCAGCAGCTGCAGGATGAGATGGGTCTTGCCGGCGCCGGCGTAGGCGTCCAGGTCGATGTGCTCGTCATCGTTGGCGATGATCGCGCGCAGGGCCCGTGCCTGCTCCGGGGTGTAGGCCTGGGTGCGTTCGACATAACGCGGTGCGGCGGCGACGTCATCGAAGGCGCCATCGTCGTCGATAAGGGCGCGCTCGGTCGGAAAACGCAGGGTGTGCGCTTCCAGCGTCACCTGGCTGTCGGCCTGGAAGGCATCGGCCAGATACGCCTCCGGTGATGCGGCGGCGTAGCGCGCCACCACCGCTTCGGGCCCCAGCACCACGCCCTGTGCGGCGAGTGCATGCAGCCACGCATCGGGCAGGGCGGGCAGTGCGGTGCGCAGTGCGGCGAACTGGCCCGCGGCCGCCTCCGGTTGGGCCAGGAACAGTGCGCAGGCCGCATCGATCAGCCGGGTCAGGGCGGCCGGGTGGTGCGGTCGCTGCTGGCACAACGCGGCGGCGAACAGCCCGGCGCGTTCCAGTGCGGTGGGGGGCAGGGTGCCGGCGGCCAGGAACGCGCCCAAGGCGGTTTCGGTCAGCGGCAGCGCGTAGGCAGCGGGGGAAGAAAGGGCAGGCATTCCAGCAGCATGGTACCGCGCGGCGCCACGCAGCCGGTTGCTGCGCGCGCCGCGCCGCTGAACGCAACCGGCGGGGTCAGGGCGTGCTGGCCGCCGCGCCGTTGGCGATGTCACCGACCGGTGCGGTCAGTGCCCGCCACCATGGCGTGCCGGCATGCGGCGCGGCCAGGTCCAGGCGTTCGCCCATCACCGGGGTGGACAGCGCGATGCCGCGCTGCGCCGCCAGCGCGCTGACCCGCTCGAACGGTTCTTCCCAGCGATGCATGGCCAGGTCGAAGGTGCCGTTGTGGATCGGCACCAGCCAGCGGCCACGCAGGTCCTGGTGGGCCTGCACGGTCTGCTCCGGCTGCATGTGCACGAACGGCCACTTGGCGTCATACGCGCCGGTTTCCACGAACGCCACGTCGAACGGCCCGTAGCGCTCGCCGATGCGCTTGAACCCGTTGAAGTAGCCGGTGTCGCCGCTGAAGAACACGCGCAGCTCCGCGTCCATGATCACCCACGACGCCCACAGCGTGCGGTTGCCATCGCGCAGGCCGCGGCCGGAGAAGTGCTGGGCCGGGGTGGCGGCGAAGCGCACGCCGTCCACGTCGGTTTCGTCCCACCAGTCCAGCTGGCGCACGCGGTCGCTCGGCACGCCCCAGTTGATCAGGCGGTCGCCGACCCCCAGCGGTGCCAGGAACACATCCACCCGCTCCGCCAGGTACTTGATGGTCGCCTTGTCCAGGTGGTCGTAGTGGTCATGCGAAAGCAGCACGCCGCGAATGGGCGGCAGGTCGCGCAGGGCGATCGGCGGCGCATGGAAACGCTTGGGCCCCATCCACTGCACCGGCGAGGCGCGCTCGGAGAACACCGGGTCGGTCAGCCACCAGCCGCCGCGCAGCTTGATCAGCAGGGTGGAATGGCCGAGGCGGTACACGCTGCGGTCCGGGGCCTCGGCGAGCGCCTGCGCGCTGAGTGCGTGCACGGGCGGGGCCTGGTCCGGCGTGGTGCCGGGCGGCCGGTTGAAGAAGAAGTCCCAGAACAGCTTGAGCGTGGTGCCGAGCGATTCGCGCGGCTTGGGCGCGACGTTGGTGAACTGGTCGTCGGCGCGTTGCGGCGAGTTTTCGTAGGAGGCAATAGGCACGGTAAGGGTCATCCCGATGATTACGGTGAGGGAGAAGCCGACAACAAGGACGGGGAGGATGCGCATGCGTCGTCTCATGGGTGAGTGCGCAGGCACTCATTTATCAGGGACATCAACATCAGCGCTGGATGCCTTTCCAGAACAGGTCGAAGCCTGCCTGTTGCAGCATCTGGCGTTGTTCGGGCTGGGCGGCCATGGCCTCCAGGGTGGTTTCGAGCAGGCTGATCATTACGCGCCCGATGTAGAAGGAAACGCGTTCGGGGTCGGCATGCTCGGCGATGCGCGCTTCCAGGTCGTGCAGCATGGTGCCGAACAATCCCGCGCACTGGGTGCGGGTGCATGCGGTGATGCGCTCGGACACTTTGAGCTGGCGCAGCGCCATGCGGTCCACCGGCGACTGCGCGCCCCAGACCAGCAGCGCGTTCCAGACATGCAGCAGTTGCTCGCGCACCTCGGCGTCGGCCGGGAAACTGCCGCCGATGGCCAGGGCCAGGCGTTCTTCAAGGCGCACGAACAGCGCATTGAGCAGCGCGTCCTTGGTCTCGAAGTAGGTGAACACGGTGCCCTCGGCAACCTTGGCCGCCTTGGCGATCTGCGCGGTCGACGCACCCACGCCCCGTGCGGCCACCTGTTCGGCGGCGGCAATCAGGATCGCGGTGCGTTTTGCGTCGCTCAGCGGGCGGGCCATGGTGAGAGGGTTAAATGAGTGATTGCTCATTTAAAGCCCAACGCTGCGCCAGCGCAAGGCCCGCCTGCCCTGTGATGTCGGCGGTTCAGGTGGGGATGATGCGGCCGCGCGCGCTGCACGACGTTGAATCGGGCGCCGCCGGGGTCTATAACGCGGTTCTGGCCCCCCGCAACCGGATGCGTAATGGCGACCCCCGGAAAAACGCGGCACCGCGCTTCCTGCCAGGACACGACCATGCCCACGGCCAGCACCCACAGCAAACCCCTTGCCAGCGACAAGGCCGTGGCCGCCGATGCCGCCCGGCAGATCGATGCGAAGATCGCCGCACTTGGCGATTGGCGCGGCGACACCCTGGCGCGGGTCCGCGGGATAATCCACAAGGCGCTGCCGGACGTGGTGGAAACGGTGAAGTGGCATGGCGTGCCGGTATGGGAGCACAACGGCATCCTGTGCACGGGGGAGACCTACAAGGCGGCGGTGAAGATGACCTTTGCCCACGGCGCCCGCCTGGACGATCCGAAAGGCCTGTTCAACGCCAGCCTGGACGGCGGTACGCGGCGCGCGATTGATCTGCATGAAGGCGATACGGTCAACGAAGCGGCGTTGAAGGCATTGATCCGCGCGGCGGCGGCGTTCAACGCCGACAAGGCCAAGGGCAGAGCGACGCCGGCCAGCAAGGCCGCCAAGGGCGATACCGGGAAGACCACGGCGCGCTGAGCGCCTGCAACCCACCATTCCATGTTGCTGCGGTAGCGCCTGCCCCCGGTTTCGGCAAAGATGGTGCGCTGCACGATCGCCACGCGCGCGTGCAGTCCCCCACCGAAACTGGAAGAGCCTGTGCTGAGTGTTGTTGGAGTAGTGCTTGCGTTGTACGTGGTGTGGCGGCTGATCTGGCCGCTGAAGATGCCGGTGTCGGTGCGCGGTCCGCTGGGCCTGCTGATCCTGGCGCTGGCCCTGCACCACCGGATCGTGGCGCGCTTTGCCGGCACCATGGCCTCACCGGAGATCCCCAAGGCAGCGATCGTCCTGCTGGCTTCCGGTTTCACCGCGCTGCTGCTGGTGGCGGTGTTCCTGCTGGTGCTGGACGCGCTGCTGCTGGGCGCACGGGTGCTGCGCCTGAAGCGCGCAGCCGATGCATTGCGGCGCGGTTGGTTGCGACCGGCGGCAGGCGTGATCGCGCTGGTGCTGGGCGTCGTTGGCGTGCAGCAGGGCATCGCCGTGCCGCAGACGCGGCAGATCGATGTCGCCATCGAAGGCCTGCCGGCCGCGTTCGACGGCTACCGGGTGCTGCAGCTCACCGACATCCACGCCAGCCGCCTGCTCACCGCTGACTGGGTGGCCAAGGTCGTGGCCGAAAGCAACGCACTCACGCCGGACCTGGTGGTGATCACCGGCGACCTGGTGGACGGCAGCGTCGCCGCCCGCGCCAACGATGTACGCGCGCTGGGCCAGCTCCGCGCACCGGACGGGGTGATCGCGATCACCGGCAATCACGAGTATTACGGCCAGTATGCGCAGTGGATGCCGGCCTTCCGCGCGCTGGGCATGCAGGTGCTGGAGAACAGCCACACCCGGGTCACGCGCGATGGCGCGGTGCTGACCATTGCCGGCGTCACGGACCCGGTCGCGGCCCGTTACGGGCTGCCGATGCCGGACCTGAAGGCAGCACTGGCGGGCGCCGATCCCGAGGTGCCGGTGATCCTGCTCGACCATCGCCCGGGGGAAGCGCGCGCCAACGCGGCGCAGGGCGTAAAGCTGCAGCTGTCCGGACACACCCACGGTGGCCACATCGTCGGCATGGACCAGCTGGTGAAGCGGGCCAACGGCGGGTACGTTTCCGGACGCTACGACGTGGACGGCATGACCCTGTACGTCAGCAATGGCGCCGGCCTGTGGCCGGGCTTCGCCGCACGCCTGGGCATGCCCTCGGAAATCACGCTGGTGACGCTGCGGCGCAGGCCCTAGCCCATGATCGCCGCCAACGAGGCCGTTCGGCATCGGTCAACGAGGACGCACGCATGCTGGTTCTGTTCCTTGTAGCGGGGCTGCTGGTGCGCAGTGACGCTTAACCAACCAACGCGGTCTGTGTCGGCACGGTTGCCTGGACAAGCTCCGGGGCCAGCGCGTGGGCTACAGCCATGCGCAGCATGGCGGGGCTGATGTGGCGGCGGTGCACGTGGTCGATGGCCGCCATGTAGAGGCGACCGAAGCGGTTGTGGGTGCGCACCGTCACCACCCCGTAATACGCAGCGCTTACCTTGCGCCGCACTTCAGGGGTGGGGCGGCAAAGTGGCCGAGCAGGCAAGAGGGCGGCTGGCGCGGATGTTCGAGGAACATGCGCCGGTACTTCGGGGGTTCTTCGTGCGCCGGGGGGCGCGACAGGACGCCGAAGACCTGGTGCAGGAGACGTACCTGCGTCTGCTGCGTGCGCATGCGGGGCCGGGCGACACCATCGCCAACCCCGAGGCGTATCTGTTCACGGTCGCGCTGAACCTGGCGCGTGAGCAGGCCAGCCGCAGGCGCTGGGCGACCCTGCCGATCGACGACATCGAACAGCTGGGCCAGGGCCTGGCCAGCGGGGAATGCGTGGAAGACGCGGCCGAACGTGAACAACGCCGCCAGCGCCTGCAGGCGCTGCTGGCCACGCTGCCCGAACACACCCGGGCGGTGCTGGTGATGCAATACCGCGATGGGCTGAGCTACAGGCAGATCGCCGAACGCCTGGGCGTGTCCTCGCACATGGTCAAGAAGCACGTGGTCCGCGGCCTGTCGGTGTGCCGCCGGGCGATGGGCGATGCGGGAGCGGTTCGATGAAGCAGCCTACTCTGCACCCGTCCGCGCTGACCCAGGCCGCTGCCCATTGGCATGCATTGCAGCGCCAGGGCGAGGTATCGGCTGCGCAGCAGCGCGCCTTCCTGGACTGGCTGCTGGTCTCGCCCGAGCACCTGCGCGAGTACCTGGCCATCAGCGAGACCGCCGGCGCCCTGGCCGAAGCGCTGCGCGCGATGCCCGACGACCTGGCGGTCCTGCTGGCCGCGCCCGCGCCGCGCCGCGCGGACGACAACGTAGTGCCGCTGCCGCTGCGCAGCGCAGCGCGGGCACCGGGGGCGCCACGCCGCCGGCGCCTGCCCGGGTTTGCGGCCGCCGCGGCGTTGCTGCTGTCGATCGGTATCGGCGCGCCGCTGGCGTGGCCCCGCACCACCCACTACGTTGCCGCGCATGGCCAACCGCACCAGATCCGGCTGGCCGACGACAGCGTGGTCCATCTCGACGCGGACAGTGAACTGTCGGTGCGGATGAGCCTGTTCGTTCGGCGGGTCGAACTGGAACGTGGCCAGGCCAGCTTCGTGGTGGCACCGGACCGGCGCCCATTCGCAGTACATGCCGGTGGCCTGGAGGTCAGCGACATCGGCACCACCTTCGATGTCTCGCTGCTGCGCGAGCAGGCCCGCATCGCGGTCAGCGAAGGCCGCGTGCAGGTGCGTGGCGACGGTGGGCGTGGACGCCTGCTCGCGGACCTCTGGGCAGGCAAGGTCGCGCAGGTGGACTACCGCGACCAGCGCGTGCAGATCCGAGACGAGGACGCGGCCAGCATGACCGCCTGGTGGCATGGCCGCGTGGTGTTCCGCGACGAACCGCTGCGCGACGTGGCCGACCGCTTCAACCGGCACAACGCGCAGCGCCTGCGGGTCAGCGACGACGCCGGCGTCCTGCGCCTTACCGGCAATCTGCGCGCGGACGACCTGGCCTCGTTGCGCGCCTTCCTGGAGCAGCAGCCGACGCTGGCGATCGAGCAGCGTGCCGATGGCATCCACGTGCGTCAGCGCGGGGCAGGGCAGGGCGCTGTCAAAAAAAATTCATCGAAATAGCGGTGCCCGACCTGCGCGCTGCGCACTCGTAGTTGGGGAACGCCACCGCCATTCCCTCACTGGATCCCACGATGCGCCGCACTCTGTTCCTTTCCATCGCCCTTGCATTGCAGGGCACCGCCACGGCCTCCGCTGCCGAACCCACCCGTGTCGCCGCCGAGGCCATTGCGTCGCAGCCGCTGGACCAGGCGCTCAACGCGCTCTCGCGCCAGACCGGGCTGCAGTTCGTCTACAGCGCGCAGGCCGCGGGCAACCCGCGCACGCCGGCGGTCCCCGCCGGCCTGTCGGCCGAGGCCGCGCTGGGCCGCCTGCTCGCTGGTACCGGGCTGCGCTACCGCTACCTCAACGCGAGCACGGTCACCATCGAGTCCGACAGCGCCGCAGGCGTCCCGACCAGCGCCCAGATCGCGCCGGGCACCGGCAATGAGCGCGCCGAAGCGTCGCTGCCGGCGGCAACGGTGGACGCCTCGGCAGGCGTGACCGCGCAGAACCTGGAAACCATCCAGGTCAGCGGCAGCTACAGCCGCAGCCTGGAACAGGCGGTGGACATCAAGCGCAGCACGGTGGGTTTTTCCGATTCGATCGTCGCCACCGACGTGGCCGACTTTCCCGAACAGAACCTGGCCGAAGCCCTGCAGCGCGTTCCGGGCGTGACCATCGAACGCAGCAAGGGCCTGGGGACCAAGGTCAACGTGCGCGGCCTGCCGTCGGAATACACGTACGTGTCGATCAACGACCTGGCCACCGCATCGGGCAGTGGCGGGCGTGACGTGGAGTTCGACATGTTCGCCTCGGAGATCATCCAGCAGGTGACCGTGCAGAAATCGCCGACCGCCGCGGACGAAGAGGGCGGCATCGCCGGCTCGGTGAAGATCAGCACCGCGCGCCCGTTCGACTACCAGGGCCGCAAGCTGGTGCTGTCGGCCGAAGGCGCGCACAACAGCATTTCCGAAGAAGTAGATCCGCGCTTTGCCTTCCTCGCGGCCGATACCTGGGGCGACTGGGGCGGCCTGGTCTCATACTCGCAGTCCAAGCGCACCAACCGCACCGACTCCACCTCGGGCATCAACTTCCGGCCGATGTCGCGCTTTCTCGGCGCGTCGGGCACCCGTGGCACGCAGGCGCAGGCGGTGCTGGCCCGCGATGCCGGGGTGAACATCACCAACCGCAACGACACCGACCAGACCAACCTGGTGGTGTTCCAGGACAAGGTGGGCGACCGCGTCTACCTCAACGAACAGGACAAGTGGGGCGCCACCGCGTCGCTGCAGTACAAGCCCAGCAGCAGCTTCAGCCTGACCTTCGATGCCATGCTGGGCGGCTACGACTCCACCGAGGACGAGTACGACGCCGCGGCCTATTCGGCGTCCAGCCGCAGCACCCTGGACACGATCCACGCCTACGACGCCAACACCCTGTCCGAATACGGCATGGTGGTGCTGCGCGATGTCTCCTACACCGCCACCCAGCACGAAATGCTGAGCAAGGAACGGATCAACAAGACCGACTACAGCCAGTACAGCTTGGCCATGGACTGGAAGGGCCAGGACTGGTACGTGGATGCGATGGTCGGCTACTCCGGTGCGGAAAAGACCTCGGACTACTCCAACCTCAAGCATGTCGCCTATGCGCCCTCGCGCACCCGCTGGACCGGGCGTAGTGGTGAAACCCTTCCCAGCACGCCGGGCGGTTTTGACATGTACAACGCCTCGGACAGGTATCTGTTCGAAGCCTACGAGACCACGCTGGAGAAGGTCGACGACGACAAGTATGCCGGCCAGGTCAACGTCACCCGCATGCTCGACCTGGCGTTCCTGCCCGCGCTGCGCGATGTGAAGTTCGGCGCCCGCCATACCGACCGTTCCAAGCAGCGCCAGTACGGTGAGCTGAAGATCACCGGCCCTGCCGCCGGCAGCAGCGCCTGGGTGAACACCCGCACCCTGGCCGACAGCCCGTTGCAGTCCATCGGCGACATCGTTCCCGGTGGCGGCTACACCCTCAAGGACCTGGACTGGCAGCAGGTGCCCAATGCGTATGCGCGCAACGCGTTCCGCTACGACGGCTTCTACACGCCTTTCGATCCGGGCCAGTTCTACCAGGTGGATGAGAAGGTCACCAGTCTCTACGCGATGGCGGATTTCGCCTTCGACATCGGCCGGGTGCCGGTGAACATCAACGCCGGCGCGCGCTACGTGGACACCCACGTGACCTCGTCGGGCTTCCATCCGATCCAGCGCCCGGATGGCACCACCGGCTACACCGATACGCCGGTGTCCAAGGATGGCAGCTACGACGACCTGCTGCCCAGCTTCAACATGACCGCCGAACTGGCGCAGGGTCTGCTGCTGCGCGCGGCAGCCGCCAAGACCATGATGCGTCCGTCGCTGACCGACATCGCCTACAAGCGTACCGCCAGCTGGAGTTCCTACCGCTTCACCGATGGCAACCCGGAACTGAAGCCGACCTACGCCAGGCAATGGGAAGTGGGCCTGGAAAAGTACCTGGACAACGGTGCCCTGTTTGCGGCGTCCTACTTCCGCAAGAACATCGATGGCGTGGTGATCAACTCCTTCACCGGGGTGGTGCCGGACGTGGCGGTGTACAACGCCAACGGCACGCTCAACGGCATCTTCGACTTCGACGTGTACCAGCCGGTCAATGCCGCGGGCTCCTACCAGGTGGACGGGGTGGAACTGGTCGCCCAGCTGCCGCTGGGCATGTTCACCCCGGTGCTGGAAGGCTTCGGCGTGAATGCCAACTACACCGTGCTGGACAGCTCGCTGGCCGGTGAATCCGACCTGGGCATCCGCACCCCGATGCCGGGCCTGTCCGAGAAGACCTGGAACGTCACCGCCTACTACGAGAATGATCGCTTCGACGCGCGCGTGTCCTACAACCACAAGGACGAGTACGTGGAATCGATCGGCTACGACATGTACCCGATCTGGCGCGACGCCTACGGCCAGATGGACGTATCGATCGGCTACCGGATCACCGACACCGTCAAGGTCAGCCTGAAGGGCATCAACCTGACCAACGAGATCACCAGCGGCTACACCATGGACCCGTCGTTCCCGACCATGTACGAAGCGTCGGGCCGCCGCATCAGCCTGGGCCTGCGCGCCGACTTCTGATCCCGCCGGCGGGTGCGCCCGCTGCTTCACCCGTCCGCCTGCCGCCTGCGCGGCAGGCGGACGGCATGCAAGGACTCCTTATGCACAGATTTTTCCTGATGGCGCTGCTGGCAGCGCCCGCTGCCGCGTCGGCTGCCGACGCTGACCAGGGCCGCGACTGGCTGCCCGGCGACCACCACGTGCACAGCGAATGGAGCGTGGACTGGGACCGAAGTACGACCCCGCCGACCCCGATCCGCGGCGGCGATTCGTCCTATACCCGCAGCCATAATGCAACGCGTGCGCGCCATTACGGCCTGCGCTGGATGGTGCACACCGACCATGGCGGTCCCGGCCACTCGGCGGTGACCCGCGACCACGCTTACCCGGCGTTGCTCAAGGCGCGCACTGATGTGCCCGACCTGATCCAGTTCAACGGCATGGAGTTCGACGTGCCGGCCGGCGAGCATGCGTCGCTGATCATCGCTCCGGGACCGCAGGAACGCGGCCAGCTGGTCACCCTCGAACGTGAGTACAGCCGCAGCGAGCCGCTGCAGGGCAGCCGCGACACCCACCAGCAGATGCTGGACGCGCTCGCCCACATGCGCACGCTGGCGCCGCTGCCGGTGCTGCTGATCAACCATCCCTCGCGCACGGCGACCGGGGCCGGGCAGTGGGGCGCGGTGACCCCGGACGAGTTGACCGCCTGGCACGCGGCGGCGCCGCAGGTGCTGGTCGGGATGGAGGGCGCGCCGGGCCACCAGGCCACGCGCAGCGAGCGCGGGCTGTACCGCAATGCCGCAGCGCCCACCCGCGGCGGTTTCGACCAGATGACCACCGAGGTCGGCGGCGTGTGGGACCGGATGCTGGCCGCCGGCACCCGCTTCTGGATCACCGCCAGCTCCGATTCGCACGTGAACGTGCGCGATGGCGGCAGCGATTTCGACCCGGGTGAATACAGCAAAACCTATGTATGGGCGCGACCGGAGGCGGGAGACATCCTGGCCGGGGTGCGCGGCGGGCGCATGTTCGCGGTGACCGGCGACCTGATCGACCGGCTCGAGCTGACCGTGCAGGCCGTCGACGGCAGCGGCAGCGTGGGGCGGATGGGCGAGGCGGTGCAGCTGGCGCCCGGTACGCCGATGCGCGTGCAGCTGCGCGTGCGCCAGCCGTCTGCGGCCAATGCCGCCGGCCAGCACCCGCGGTTGCAGCAGCTGCAGCTGATCGTCGGCAGCGGCGCTGCGCAGGCGCCGCAGATGCAGACCCGCCGCTTTACCGCCGCCGACTGGACGCAGGACGGCGCCTGGTACCAGGCGGCGTGGGAACTGCCGGCACCGGCCAACGGCGGTTTCGTGCGCGCGCGGGGAAGCAGCACGGACGAGCCGACGCCATTGGAAGACCTCAAGGGAGAAGATCCCTGGCAGGACCTGTGGTTCCATTCCAACCCGGTGTTCATCACGCGCTGAGGTGCCCGCCGTGAATGGCGCGCCAGCACGCCTGCACGGCCCGGTCACGGGCGCTTGCCGACTCTGCTGGCAGACCCCTGCCACCGGAGCCGCGATGACCACCCTGACCCTGCACGATCTGGCCAAGAAGATGGCCGGCATCGACTTCACCATGCTGCAGACCTTCGCCGACAACGGCGAGATCGCCGGTCGACCGATGAGCAACAACGGCGATGTCGACTACGACGGCGACAGCTGGTTCTTTTCGCTGGACAGCACCGACATGGTGCGCGAGCTGCAGGCCGAGCCGAAGGTGGCGCTCAGCTTCACCGGCAGCAAGGGCCTGCTCGGCAAGCCGCCGCTGTTCGTGTTCGTGCAGGGCAAGGCGCGCATCCTCCGCGACAAGGAGACGATGCGCGAACACTGGCAGAAGAGCCTGGAACGCTGGTTCGAGCAGGGCGTGGACACGCCCGGGCTGGTCCTCATCCACGTCCATGCCCACCGCATCCATTACTGGGACGGCGAAGACCAGGGCGAAATCCAGGTCTGACCCCGCGCCATGCCTGCCGCCCGCCTCCCACGGATCGGTTGTGCGGGTTGGTCCATTCCAACCCGCCATGCCGACCTGTTCGGTCCGGGCGACAGCATGCTGGCGCGGTACGCCACCCGCTTTTCGGTGGTGGAGATCAATTCCTCCTTCTACCGGCCGCACAAGCCGGTCACGTATGAGCGGTGGGCGGCCAGCGTGCCCGCCGGCTTCCGGTTCTCGGTGAAGATCCCGCGGGCGATCTCCCATGATTCGGGGCTGTTCGGCGCAGGGCCCTTGCTGGACCGCTTCCTTGGCGATGCCGGCGCGCTTGGGGTCAAGCTTGGCGGATTGCTGCTGCAGTTGCCGCCGTCGCTGGCACTGGATGCCCGGCGAGCCGCCGGCTTTTTTCGCGCCCTGCGCAGGCGCAGCGACGTGCCGCTGGTGTGCGAGCTACGCCATGCGAGCTGGTTCACCGACGCGGCGGAGGCTCTGTTCCAGCGATACGGTGTTTCGCGGGCGGGCGCCGATCCGGCGCGGGCTGCCGACGCCGCGCACCCCGGTGGGGCGCCGTCATGGCACTACTGGCGCTGGCACGGTTCCCCGCGCATCTACTACAGCGACTACGACGACGCCGCATTGAACGCGCTCGCCGCGCAGGTGCGGCAGCGGCGCGGTCCGCGATGGGTCATCTTCGACAATACCGCGCATGGCTTCGCCGTTGCCAATGCCGCGCGCCTGCAGGAGCTGCTGCGTGCCTGAAGGTCCCTCCATCGTCATCCTGCGCGAAGCGGCTGCGAAGTTCCGCGGCAAAACCGTGCGGCGCGCGACCGGCAACAGCAGCCTGGACCTGACCCGGATGGAAGGCCGGCGGGTGAAGGCGCTGCGCAGCTGGGGCAAGCATTTCCTGCTCGAATTCAGCGGCTTCAGCCTGCGCGTGCACATGCTGATGTTCGGCAGCTACCGCATCGACGAGCGCAAGCCGTCACCGGCGCGCGTCTCACTGCAGTTCGACAACGGCGAACTCAACATCTACGCCTCGTCGGTCAAGTACATCGAAGGCGCGCTGGTCGACACCTACGATTGGCGTACCGACGTGATGAACGATGCCTGGGACCCGCGCCTGGCCCGGCGCCGGCTGAAGCAGCAGCCGGACACGCTGGTGTGCGACGCGTTGCTGGACCAGGAGCTGTTCGCCGGGGTGGGCAACATCATCAAGAACGAAGTGCTGTTCCGCCAGCGGGTGCACCCCGAATCCAAGGTGGGCGACCTGCCGCCGCGCGTGCTGGGCAAGGTGATTGCCGACGCCCGCGCGTACAGCTTCCTGTTCCTGGTGTGGAAGCGCGCGTTCGAGCTGCGCAAGCACTGGCAGGTCCATACCCGGCGCACCTGTCCGACCTGTGGTGGCCCGGTCTCCAAGACCTACCCGGGCAAAACCCGCCGACGCACGTTTTTCTGCCCGAACTGCCAGGTCCGTTACTGAGTGCAGGCGTGGGACTGTGCGCAGGTGAAGGTCGCACGGTGCCGGTCCTGTACGATGGTGGCGTTCCACGCCATTTCGCGCGTCCTGCGCGGCCTATTGCGGTCGCCCGCTTCGCTCCCTTTTCGAGTCGTCCGCCGTCCTGGCGGACAGGCTTTCCGTGTTTCATGGAGCGCACATGCCGGGCTATACCACCCGCATCCTCACCATTCCCGTCAACGGCCACGACTTCCGGATCCGCGCGCTCAGCGACCTCCAGCAGTTCGCCGATCCGACCGGCCGCGCCGAGCGCGCCGGGATCCATTCCTCGCTGTGGAGCCTGTTCGGCCAGGTCTGGCCGGCCGGGCGGGTGCTGGCCGAGACCATGAGCCGCTATGAAGTGGCCGGCAAGCGCATCCTGGAACTGGGCTGCGGGCTGGGCCTGTCCAGCCTGGTGCTGGCCCATCGCGGCGCCAACGTGGTGGCCAGTGATCATCACCCGCTGGCCGAGTCGTTCCTGGCCTACAACGCCGGCCTCAACGATCTGCCCTCGGTCCACTATCGCGACCTGCCGTGGGAGATGCCGGATACCACGCTGGGTCGCTTCGATCTGATCATCGGCAGCGATGTGCTGTATGAGCGCGGCCACGGCGTGCAGATCGCGGCGATGATGGAGCGCCATGCCAATCCCAGCGCGGAACTGCTGCTGACCGACCCGGGGCGCGGCAACCTGGGTGCCTTCTCGCGCGCCATGGCCCGGCAGGGGTACGCGGCCACCGAGGAAGGGGGGTTCGGTGCGGATGAAAGCAATGCCCCCGGTCGGGGCCGGCTCATGCGCTATGCGCGTACCGCGTAGGCCGACGCCGCGCGCAACGACATCGTCTGCAGGCCGAATGTCGTAGGCTTCGGGCCCATGACCCATCCAGCCCCTGCCGCACCCACCCGCTCGATGATCGTTGCCGGCCTGTCCACGGTGGTGGAGTGGTACGACTTCACGCTCTACCTGTACCTGGCCACGGTGCTGTCGCGGGTATTCTTCGGCGGTGGCGACAACGCCATGCTCGCCACGCTGGCCGGGTTCGCCGTGAGCTACCTGATGCGTCCGCTGGGCGCGCTGTGCTTCGGGCACCTGGGCGACCGCTTCGGTCGCCGCTACATGCTGCTGGCGTCGATGGCGCTGATGACCGTGGCGATGCTGGCCACGGCGATGCTGCCCACCTTCGAGAGCATCGGCGCCAGCGCGGGCGTGCTGTTGCTGCTGCTGCGCTGCGTGATGGCGTTTTCGGTGGGCGGCGAATATACCGGCGTGGTGGCGTACCTGCTGGAAAGTGCGCCCCTGCACCGGCGCGGGCTGGTGACCTCGCTGGCGTCGGCGGCGAGCGAAGTAGGGGCACTGCTGGCGGTGGCGCTGTCGGCGCTGACCGTGGCGCTGTTGAGCAGCGCGCAGCTGGATGGGTGGGGCTGGCGCATTCCGTTCTTCATCGGCGCCGCACTGGCCGGTGGCATCCTGCTGGCGCGCTCGACCATGCATGAATCGCCGGAGTTCGAACGGCAGCTGGCCGCAGGCACCGTGCCCACCTCGCCGATCCGCGACACCTGGTGCTTCCATCGCGGTGCGGTGGCACGCACCTTCGCCATCTCCGCACTCGGCTCGATCACCTATTACGTGGGCATCACCTACGTGCCCGCGTTCCTGGGTTCGGCGAGCGAGGTGGGCGAATCGAAGGCGTTGTGGCTGTCCACCGTTGCCGCCGTCGCGGTGATCGGGGTCACGCCATTGGCCGGTGCGTTGTCGGACAGGATCGGACGTCGACCGGTGCTGATCGGGCTGGCGCTGCTGTCGGCCCTGCTGCCGTTGACGATGTTCGGGCTGATGGCCACCGGCAGTGCGGTGCAGATCGCGCTGGCCGCCGTGGTGCTGGCCTGCCTGGCCGGTGGCGTCAGCGCGGTGGCGGCTCCGGCCACGGCCGAACAGTTCCCCGGCGAAGGCCGCCTGAGCGGGCTGGCGCTGGGGGTGACCATGGCCACGGCGTTCTTCGGTGGCGCCACGCCGCTGCTGGCCGAACTGCTGGTGCGCCACACCGGCTGGGCCGCCGCGCCCGGTGCGATGATCGCCGCGGTGGCGTTGCTGGTCCTGCCGGTGCTGTGGGGCCTGCGCGAAACCCGTCCGACCTGATCCCTGCGCGGTTACAGGCCGCCTTCGGTCGGCAGCGGGGCCGGCACGTTCAACAACCCGCCCGCCGCCACGTACGCGGCCAGCGCCTGGCCCTGGCTGAGCAGGTGCTGCTCCATGGTGCGCTCGGCGCCCTCCGCGTCGCGGCGTCGGAAGCAGTCCATCAACGCGCGGTGTTCGGCCAGCGATTGCGCGGTGCGTCCCGGGGTGAGCAGCTGCCGCCCGCGGTGCATCTTCAGGATGCGGTGCAGGTCGTGGGTGATGCGGATCAACCACGGGTTGCCGGCGTAATGCTGCACGGTTTCATGGATCAGGTAGTTGTTGCGGTAGTAGTCGGCGATGTTGCCGTCCGCCGCCGCCGCTTCCATCGCCGCGTGCAGCGCTTCGAGCCGGGCGATGCCGGCATCGTCGATATGGGTCACCGCCTCGTGCGCGCAGCGGCCCTCCAGCATCGCCATCACCGGGAACAGCTGGTTCAGGTCTTCCAGGGTCAGCCGGGTGACGCGGGCACCGCGCCCGGCGTCGATCTGCACCAGGCCCTCGGCGGCCAGCAGCTTGAGCGCTTCGCGCAGTGGCGTGCGGCTGATCCCCAGCTCCTCGCACAGCGCCGGTTCGTCGATCCACTCGCCCGGCGGCAGCCGGTAATCGTAGATCTGCCCGCGCACGCGTTCGGCCACCTCTTCGTACAGAGGGGCGCGCTTTTTCGGCGGACGCGGGGCAGGGGCAATGGCCATGAGCGGATTGTAGACGGTCGTCACCGGTCGCGCCGGCCAGTGGCCGGCACCCCGGTCATCCCATTACATCCAGCCCGGCACGACGAACAGCAGCCAGGCCAGCAGCGGGCCGAACACGACGACCAGCCCGCTGTACACCAGGAAGCGGCGGAACAACGATTCGCGCTCTTCCTTCGCCGCCGACGCCACCACCAGCGCGCCGTTGGTCGAGAACGGGCTGACGTCGACGATGGTGGAGGACACGGCCAACGCACAGATCACCCCGGCCGCACCCAGGTGCCCCTGCAGCAGGAACGGCACCGCCAGCGGAATGGTGGCGCCCAGCACCGCCGCCGACGAGGCGAAGGCCGAGACGATGCCGCCCACGTAGCACACCAGCAGCGCGCCCAGCAGCGGAATGCCGATGTTGGACACGCCGTTGCCGATGAAGTCCACCGAGCCGGCCTTCTCCAGCACGCCCACGTAAGTGACCACGCCGCAGATCAGCAGCACGGTGGACCAGCTGATGCCATCCACCGCACCCTTCTGGCTCTTCGGCGACAGCAGTGCCAGCGCCACCGCCACGGTGATCGAGACCAGGCCCACGTTGAGGTTGTAGATCAGCGCGGCGATCCCCAGCCCGAGCAGCCCGACCAGGGTGAACAGACGCTCGCGGGTGACGCCGACCGCCTCCAGCGCATCGGGATCGTTGGACAGCGTGCCGCCGCCAGCCGAGACCAGCGCGCCGTGGCCTTCGATCGCGAACTGCCGCGACGAGGCCTGCGGGCCGCCGGCCAGGGCAGCGGTGCCGCCGCCCATGGTCACTGCACCACGGCGCATCAGGGCGATGCCCCCGAAGGCGAAGAAGCAGATCGTCGCCATCATGAAGTTGAAGCCCAGGCTGGTCAGGAACACCGCCATTTCGGTGACTTCAAGCCCGGCCTTCTGCACCACGCCGTTGGTGATGCTGCCGTACACGCTGATCGGCGAGAACCCGCCGGCCTGCGCGCCGTGGATCACCAGCAGGCCCATCATCAAGGGATTGATGTTGTACTGCTTGGCGAAACGCAGCGCGACCGGGCCGATGATCGCCACGGCTGCAGGGCCCAGTGCACCGAACGCGGTGAGCACCGCGGTGACCACGAACATCACCCACGGAATGGCCACGATGCGCCCGCGCACCGCGCGTACCGCCCAGTGCACCAGCAGGTCGATGGTGCCGTTCTTCTGGGCGATGGCGAACAGATAGGTGATGCCGACCAGGGTCAGGAACAGGTCGCCGGGGAACCCGCCGAGCACTTCCTTGCCTTCCATGCCGACGAAGATGCCGCCGATGATGAAGGCCAGCGCGAAGGCCACCGCGCCCATGTTGATGGGCAGCGCGGTGGCGATGATGAACATGATCACCAGACCGATGATCGTTGCAATTTGTGGACTCATGCGCCCTCCCAGACACGTGATGCAGCGATTGCACGGATGGAAACCCGCCATCCCCGGGCTGACGCTTGCAGGTGGAGCCAACCGCTCATCGCACGCGGTCCAGGGCGCGGTGCACCCAGTCCGCCGCACCGTCCAGGTGCTGGAATTCTTCGACCGCGCGGACCTGGCAGCACGGGTAGTCGGCCGCGACCATGCGCGCCAGCGCCGTGCCGGGCCCCAGCTGCAGGAACACGCGCGCGCCGCGCTCGAACAGCTGGCGCATCACCTGGGCCCACTCGATGGTCTGCGCCAGCTGCGCCGACAGCGTGTGCACCACGGCGGCCGGATCGCGCACCGGGCGTGCATCGATCCCGGCCAGCACCGGAAGGCGCGGCGCCTGCAGCGGCGCCTGCGCCAGCACCCGTGCAAAGCTTTCCGCCGCGCTGGCCAGCAGCGGCGTATGCGCGGGCACCTGCACCGGCAGCGGGCGCACCTCTGCGCGCAGGGCACGCGCGGCCCCGGCCACTGCCTGCAGCCGTTCCCCACTACCGCCGACGAGGAAATGGTCCGCGCCGTTGGCGATGGCGATGTACACGCCATGGGCCTGGCACAACGCCTGCAGCGGTGCGCGCTGCAGCCCGAGGATGGCCTGCAGGCCGGCGTCGCGGGGGCTGGCGTTGTCCATGCGCTGCGCCCGCTGTGCGGCCAGGTCCAGGCAGGCGGCCGGCCCCATGCTGCCGGCCACGCAGTGCGCGGCGAGTTCGCCGATGCTGTAGCCGGCGACCAGCGTCGGCGGGGGCAGCCGGTCGCGCAGTGCCAGCCAATGGCCCACGCTGGCCGCGCACAGCAACGGCTGCGCCTGCGCGTTGTCGAAGCGATCATCCGCGGCAGCGGCGTCGACCGGATCGCGATCCAGCGCGTGCCGACACGCCTCCAGCACCTCGCGCGCGGCCGGCGCCTCGCGCAGCCGGTCGAACATCGCCGGGTGCTGCGCGCCTTGCCCGGGGCAGAGCAGGGCCAGGCTCATATCGCCTCCTGCCGCAACAGGAACCAGCTGCAGGCCAGCAGGTCGGCGCTGCCGCCCGGGCTGAGCCGACGGGCGACGAAGGCGTCGCCCAGCCGCTGCAGGTGCGTGCGCCAGTCCGGTGCGAAGGCACCGCCGTGGGCCATGAAGACGGCCGCCTGGGCGCGCGCCCAGCGCAGGCCGTCGGCGCCACCCCGGTGCAGCAGGTTCACATCCTCCAGCGCGGCCACCAGCGTCATCAGCGTGTGGCACAGCGCTGCCTCGCGCGGCAATCCGGCCGCAAGCGCAGCGCGCAGCGCAGGCAGCGCGTGCGTGCGCAGCACCGGGTAGCCGGCAGCGGCGAGCTCGCGCACGCCGGCAATGCCATGCTGCGCGCGTGCGCGCTGCCCCGGACTGGTGGGGTCGAGCGGTGCGGCCTGCAGCGCATCCGCCCAGCCCTGCACGGCCACGCAGACCTGCTCGCCGCTGGGCGCCGCCTCCACCCGCCGGCAGGCGGCCGCGGCGGCGACCAGCAGGCCGAGATTGAAGATCGCACCGCGATGGGTATTGATGCCGCCGGTCGCACGCAGCATGGCGGCTTCGGCGTCGATGCCGAGCCCACGCAGCCGCGCGAACGGCGCCGCCGCCGCGCCGGCCTGGGCGATGTGGCGATAGTAATGGCGCAGCGCGAACAGGCTGCGCAGGAACGTGCCGGCGTCCATGTCCGCATGGCTGCCGGGATCGAACGGCGTCACCAGCCCCGGCTTGGGCGACAGCGCCAGTTCCGCATGCAGGCTGGCCATGGCCAGGCGCCCCAAGCGGGTGACCGTCGCACCCGACACCGGCACAGCGTGTGCCTGCAGCACCGCGCTCATGCAGGCGCTCCGGCGAACAACCGATCGCGCGCCTCGAGCATCGCGCCATCCACCCGCTTCACCAGTACCTCGCGCGCGGCACCGGCATATTCGCGCCAGTTCACCGCCGCGCCGTCGGGCAGGCACAGCTCGCCGTCCACGCGCCGTCCGAACGTGCGTTCCCACGCCTGCAGCCGCGCCACCAGGTGTGCGGCAGCGTCGGCGTCATCGACCTCCCACAGCAGGTCCACATCCGAGCGTGCGTGG
This sequence comes from Stenotrophomonas sp. NPDC077420, assembly GCF_044543385.1. Classification (NCBI taxonomy): domain Bacteria; kingdom Pseudomonadati; phylum Pseudomonadota; class Gammaproteobacteria; order Lysobacterales; family Lysobacteraceae; genus Stenotrophomonas; species Stenotrophomonas sp. NPDC077420. The sequence continues at coordinate 65,612 of NZ_JBITVZ010000014.1, read as the reverse complement.
ACATAAGCCAGTCCGGTCAGGGCCTGCCAGGCGAACGCGCCGAACACCCTGGCCGGGGCGATGGCGGACATTGCCTGCAAGGGCAGCCGCCATGCCGGCGGCAGGTCCGCCCGTTCCACCAGCCCGGCCAGTGCCGGCGGCGGCGCCTGCCGCGCGATGTCGTGCAGCGGCACCCGCAGCGCCAGCCGTTGCTTGCCCTCGGCGGGGGGGAGGGGAACGCCGAGGCGCACGCGCGGGTCCGGATCATCGGCGGCGCGGCGCGCCACCACGGCCGGCCAGCCACGGGCGAACCAGTCCGCCAGGCGGCTGTCGTGCGCGGCCACGTCGGCCCGCCAGTCGGCGTGCGCCGACAGCCAGGCCAGCGTGTGGCGGGCGGGCCGGTCAGGCATCGCCGGCGGCGACCTGGGCGGCCACGCGTGCGGCCAGGGTGCGGCCACCGCGCTCGGCACCGCGCTGTGCACGTTGGTCGCCGTCGGCGGGCGCGCGCAGCGCCTGCAGCAGGTGGGCGGCAAGGTCGCCGTCCCACACCGACGCCACCGCGCCCATGGCGACGTAGTTCTCCACCCCCGGTGCGAACACCGGCGAGCTCTGGCTGAGCGCCTGCAGTTTCTCCAGCGGCTGCTTGGTCACCCGCGCCATCGCGCGCAGGTCCATCACCCGCACCTGCGCATCGGGCAGGGCATGGATGTGGTCGGCCATCAGTCCGAACGAGAGGAAGCCACCGCTCACCGACTCGCCGTACACCAGCGTGACCAGGCGCGCGCCGCGCCGGCGCGCCAGGTCCAATGACTGGGCGAGGTGGGCGAAGTACCCGTTGATGCCAAGCAGCTCGTCGCGACGTGCCAGGCGCTGCCCGGCCGTGTCGACCAGCATCACGATGGGGCGGTGCGGGGTGGCCGCGGTACTGGCCAGCACGGTGTCGGCGAGCACCAGCGCGTGGTCCACGCCTACCTCGAGCTTGTCGGCGGTGCCGATCACGGTGACGTCGCCGTCGTCGGTGCGGGCCGTGCCGGTCAGCACGGAGTCGGACACGGTGATGGCGTGGCCCTGCGGGAACAGGGCGTCGAGCAGGTCGCTCAGGGGCGCGGTCATGGCAGGCTCCGTTGCGCGGTGGCGGCGAGGAAATCAGCGGTGTCCAGCAACGGCAGCCGCTGCGGCTCGCCAATACCCATCTGCGCCCAGATGTCCAGCCCGTCGCGGCACCCGCTCCACGCCTGGGCGCGGGCCTTCAGCGCTGCGTGGCGGGCCTGCAGGGCGGCCAGTGCGCGCCCGGTGTCGTCGCTGTCGGTGTCCGGGTGCAGCGCGTCGAACGCGGCCTGGGCGAAGGCGTCGATCGCATCCGGTACCAGCACCTGCGCCTGGTCGATCAGGTAGCGGTGCTTTCCACCGGTGACCCGCCACACCAGTGCGCGGTCGCGCGCGTCGAACTCTTCCACCCCGCGCACGGTTTCGATCACCTCCGGGCCGGACAGCGACAACCGACCTTCCTCTGACATGATCACGGTGGTGCAGCAGCGCGCGACGATGCCCATGCCGCCGAATGCGCCGTTGCCACTGCCGATCAGCGCCAGCACCGGCACCCCGGCAGCACGCACCGCCAGGGTGGCGCGCATGATTTCGGAAATGGCGATCAGTCCGGCGTTGGCTTCGTGCAGGCGCACGCCGCCGGTGTCGAGCAACAGCAGCACGCCGTCGGCGCCGGTGCGGACGGCACGCTGCAGCAGGCCGGTCAGCTTGGCGCCGTGCACTTCACCCACGCCGCCGCCCATGAACTGCCCCTGCTGTGCGGCCACCAGCACGCGTTTGCCGCGCAGGCGACCTTCGCCGACGACAATGCCATCGTCGAACGCGGCCGGCTGGTCCAGCTGCGCCAGGTGGGGGCTGATCGCGCGCTGTGCAGGACCCAGCAGTTCGCGGAAGCTGCCGGCGTCCAGCAGCCCGGCGATGCGCTCGCGGGCGTCGGCTTCGTAATAGCTGTGGCGGCGGGCGCGGCTCATGCGCTGCCTCCGGCACGCAGGCTTTCCACCGCCTGGTCCAGGCGCAGGCTGACCACGGCCGGGGTGGCGCCGGCGTCGTTGATCGACACCTGCACGTCGCACAGCGGGTGGCGGCGGGCGAAATCGCCGATCACCGCTTCCCAGATCGTGCCGAATCCGCGCGCGGCGGTGATGACGCGCACCGCCATGGCGCCGTCCAGTGCGGCCGGTTCCATCAGGATTTCCAGGTTGCCGGAGGCCAGCACGCCGACCAGTACCGCGTCGGTGGGGAAGTGGACGTGTTCGGTGCCGCTGAATCGATAGTCGAGGGTTTCCATGTCCGGTTCCCTTACCAGTTGCGGAAGCGCTTGGGCGGGTCATACAGGCCGCCGGACCAGCGCACGAGGTCTTTCACCGACCGCGCGGCGAGCAGGTCGCGGGTGGCGTCGCGCATGTGGATGCCGAGGTCGTCGGGACGCTGGATCACGCCACGGTCGCGCAGGTTCTCGACCATGGCGCGGTCGCGTCCCAGGCCGACGGCGGTGTAGCCGGCCACGCCGCGGATCGCCTGTTCGCGCTCCTCCGGGCTGCGGCACAGCAGCAGGTTGGCGATGCCTTCCTCGGTGAGTACGTGGCTGACGTCGTCGCCGTAGATCATCACCGGCGGCAGCGGCATGGCGGCGCGCTCGGCCAGCGCCCAGGCATCCAGGCGGTCGACGAAGGCGGGAGCCATGTGTTCGCGGAAGGTTTCCACCATCTGCACCACCAGCTTGCGTCCGCGCGGCATCTCGCCGGGGCGTGCGGCCTGCTGGCCGGCCTTGAGCCAGGCCGGGCTGGCGTGGCGGCGGCCGCGCGCGTCCGAGCCCATGTTCGGGGCGCCGCCGAAGCCGGCGATGCGGTCGCGGGTGGCGGTGGAGCTGTTGCCCTGCAGGTCGATCTGCAGGGTGGAGCCGATGAACATGTCGCAGGCGTACAGACCGGCGGTCTGGGAGTAGGCGCGGTTGGACCGCATCGAGCCGTCGGCGCCGGTGAAGAACACATCGCTGCGTGCGGCGATGTACTGCTCCATGCCCAGCTCGGAGCCGAACGAGTGCACCGAGGTGACGAAGCCCGATTCGATCGCCGGAATCAGCGCCGGATGCGGGTTGAGCGCCCAGTGCTGGCCGATCTTGCCTTTCAGGCCCAGTGATTCGGCGTAGGTGGGAAGCAGCAGTTCAATGGCCGCGGTGTCGAAGCCGATGCCGTGGTTGAGCCGGTTGACCCCGTACTCGGCGTAGATGCCTTTGATGGCCATCATCGCCATCAGCACCTGGATCTCGGAGATCTGCGCCGGGTCGCGGGTGAACAGCGGTTCGATATGGTTCGGGCGCGGGGCCTGCACCACGAAGTTGACCCAGTCGGCGGGAATGTCGACACGGGGTAGGGTGTCGACGATCTCGTTGACCTGGGCGATGACGATGCCGCCACCGAAGGCCGTGGCTTCGACGATCACCGGGGTGTCTTCGGTGTTGGGGCCGGTGTAGAGGTTGCCGTGGCGGTCGGCGGCCTGCGCGGCCACCAGCGCCACCTGCGGGGTGAGGTCGATGAAGTAGCGGCCGAACAGTTCCAGGTAGGTATGGATCGCGCCGATCTGGATGCGCCCTTCGGCGACCAGGTTGGCCAGCCGCACCGATTGGGGGCCGGAGAAGGAGAAGTCCAGCGTCGAGGCGATGCCGCGTTCGAACACGTCCAGGTGCGCGGGCAGCGAGAGCACGGACTGCACCATGTGCAGGTCGTGGACGCGGGCGGGGTCGAGCTCGGCCAGGCACTGGGCGAGGAAGTCGGCCTGTTTCTGGTTGTTGCCTTCCAGGCAGACCTTGTCGCCGGGTTCGAGCAGCGCGTGCAGGAGGTGGCTGACGTCCCCGGCGGCGACGGCGCGGCCGCGCGCGAAGGGGGCGGCCCGTTCAAGCCGGGCGTGGCGACCACGTTGCCGGGTGTCCCAGGTGGGGGTCATGGCGGGGTTCCGAAGGGCGTTTCGGTAATTACGCCATAATTACGAAGACGGGTGCAACCCGCACCGCAACAAAAAAGGCAGGGCCCGCCGTACGGCGGGCCCTGCCTCGTGCATTACCGGCTCTCGTCACGGCGTGCCGTCAGACGCTGCCTAACAGGGGTAGCGCCGACTGTCAGTCGGCTCGGCGGTTAGCGCGGTCTGCCAGACCCCGCCAACCGCCGCCGACCAACGGTCGGCGCTACCGTGCCGGACGTTTCCGGACGTTTCCGAACGTTTTCGAACGTTTTCGAACGTTTCCGAATGTTCCGGACGTGCCGGACGTGCCGGACGTTCCGGATATTCCGAATGTTTCCAAACGCTTCCGAACCTTCCCCTCTGCGCTCAGAACGTCCAGCGCAGGCTGGCCGAAACAAACCGCGGCTCGCCGTAGTTGTTGTAATCCAGGTTCGCCCAGTACGTCTTGTCCAGCGCGTTGCGCACGTTCAGCGAGGCGGTCCAGCTGTCGTTGATGGCGTAGTTGGCGTGCAGGTTGACCAGCATGTAGGCCGGCTGCTTCACGGTGCGGGCGCCGCCCAGCGGGTAGGGGATGTTGTAGCCCTCCACGTCGCTCTGCCAGGAGAAGCCGCCGCCGACGGTCAGCCTGTCGAGCACGCCGGGCAGGCGCACGCTGGTGTTGAGCTGCAGCAGGTCTTCCGGCGGGTTGGCGTAGAGCATGTCGGTGGGCGCGCGGGTCACCTTGACGTGGGTGAAGCCGGCATTGACGGTCCAGCCCGGCATCACTTCGCCATTGATGTCCATTTCCCAGCCACGCGCCTTGGTGCCGTTGACGCCGATGTAGGCGGAGCTGCCGTCGCTGAGCGAGCCGTCGGGCAGGCTCATGTCGCGCACGGCGTAGTTGTCCTGCTTGGCTTCGAACAGGGCGGCGTTGGCGGTCAGGCGGCCGTCGAACCACTGGGTCTTCAAACCGGCTTCCAGGTTGGAGCCCTGCACCGGCGCCAGCAGGTTTTCGTTGCGGTCCTTGTAGTTCTGCGGGTTGAAGATTTCGGTGTAGCTGGCGTAGGCGGAGACGTTCGGGGTGATGTCGTAGACCAGGCCGACATAGGGGGTGACTTCGTCGCTGACCTTGTAGGCGCCGCTGGTGGCGGTATAGGCGCCGGCGGCGTTGTAGGCGCGGGTCAGGGTTTCCCAGCGGCTGAGGCGCGCGCCGGCGATCAGCGACAACGGGTCGGCCAGGCGCAGGCGGGCGGCGAGGTAGACGCCGCTCTGGGTGGTGTGGGCGACGCGGCGGGCGCCGGTGCGGGTGTAGGTGACTTCGGAGATGTCGCCGTTCCAGCTGTAGACGTTGGGGATGTAGTAGCAGCGCTCGGCGCCGCAGCGTGCCCAGTCGGTGGGGTAGCGCAGGGCGATGGTATGGGTGGTGCTTTCCAGGTCGGCCCACTGTGCGCCGACGGTGAGGTCGTGGTCGCGGCCGAACAGGGGGAAGGCGCCGCTGAGGTAGGCGTCGACATTGCGGCGGGTGTCTTCGGAGTCGCCGGCGGCGGCGCGCAGGAAGATGCCGGCGCCGGTGACGGGGTCGGGGTTGCCGGTGCCGTAGAGGCGCACGTTCTGGACGTTGCCGCGGGTGTACGCGGTGTTGATCTTGAGCAGCCAGTTTTCGCCGAAGCGCTGTTCGAGGTTGGCGAAGGCGGTGCTGGTTTCGCGCTGCCAGTAGCTCCACTTGGGCGAGAGATTGGTTTCGCGCGGGAGGTGGACAAAATTGCCCTGGCTGTCGAAGAACGGGACGGTGCCCCAGGTGGAGCCGACCGGGTTGTTGTCCTGGGTCTGGTAGCCGACGCTCAGGGTGGTGCTGTCGGTGAGGTCGCCTTCGAGGACGGCCATGCCGGCCATCTTGTCTTCCTTGTAGCGGTCGTAATACAGCTCGCGGTCGGTGTAGGCGGCGACGACGCGGCTGCGGAAGCGGCCGTCGGCGGTCAGCGGGGCGTTGACGTCGGCTTCCATGCGGCGGAAGTCCCAGCTGCCGGCGCTGACGGCGAAGGAGGCGTCGAAGTCCTTGCCGGGGCGCTTGCGCAGCAGGTTGACGGTGGCGGAGGGAATGCCGGCGCCGCTGAGCAGGCCGTTGGCGCCGCGGATGACTTCGATGCGGTCGTAGAAGGCGGTGTCGTATTCCTGGTTGGTGGAGCCGCTGTAGGTGGGGATGCCGTCGACCTGGAAGTCGGTGATGGCGAAGCCGCGCGCGTAGTACAGGGGGCGCTGGGTGTCGTAGAAGGAGACGCTGACGCCGGTGACGTTGCGCAGGACGTCGTTGATGCTGAACAGCGCTTCGTTCTGCAGGCGGTCCAGGCCGAGCACGGTGGAGGACTGCGGGGTTTCCTGCAGGCTGATCGGCAACCGGGTGGTGCTGGACGGGGCGCGCTGGGTGCTGACTACGTTGACCTTGTCCAGGGTCTTGGCGTCGCCGGCGGCGTCCAGGCTGTCGGCAAACGCCAAGGGCGAGGCCAGCGACAGCGCGGCAAGCAGGGCCAGGCCCAGCGGGGCACGGCGGACGGAAGCGGGGGGCAAGGAACGGAAGGACATACGCGGTCTCAGCGGCAGGAGGGGGTGCACAACGGGACGCAAATGTAAATCGTTCGCATTCTAATTACAATAATTTAACGCGGGTGGTGTGTGGCGTCTCTTTGCTATCGGCTCCCGCCCCGCGCCCCCGACACACTCCGATGGCGATCGGGAAAGCAAAAAAAAACCGGCCGAAGCCGGTTTTTGTAGAGCGGGGCTCCGCCCCGCTGCTGTTGCTGCTCTTCGCTGCACGCTTACAACGCCTGCAGTTCCTCATCCTTGTTGCGCTTTTCCACCGGCGCTGCCGGCGGCGGGGTCATCATCACCGCCGGGCTGGTTTCGGCCGGCACGTCCAGGAACGGCAGGCGCAGGGTGTCGCTGGTCTGGCGGCGGATCTCGTTGGTCAGCGCGGCGCTGTCATTGAGCTTGCGGCCATAGGACGGCACGATCTCCTTCAGGCGCGCTTCCCAGCCGGCGGCCATCTGCCCGGGGAAGGCCTTCTTGAGCAGGTCGAGCATGATCGGCGGGGAGGTCGAGGCGCCCGGGGAGGCGCCGAGCAGGGCGGCCAGGGTGTGGTCCTGGTCGGTGACGATCTCGGTGCCGAACTGCAGCACCGCGCCCTTTTCCGGGTCGCGCTTGATGATCTGCACGCGCTGGCCGGCGGTGACCAGGGTCCAGTCTTCGCGCTTGGCGGTGGGGAAGTACTTGACCAGTTCGGCCTGGCGGTCGTCGTCGTTGAGGCGGGCCTGGCCCATCAGGTACTTCACCAGGTCCAGGTTTTCCAGGCCCACGTCGAGCATGCCGGCGACGTTGTCGTGGTTCACCGAGGAGTACAGGTCGAACCACGAGCCGTGCTTGAGGAACTTGGTGCTGTACAGCGCGAACGGTCCGAACAGGACCACGGGCTTGCCGTCGAGCTTGCGCGCGTCCAGGTGCGGCACGGACATCGGCGGGGAGCCGGTTTCGGCCATGCCGTAGGCCTTGACGCCGTGGCGGGTGGCGATGGCGGGGTCCTTGAAGGCAAGGAACTGGCCACCGACCGGGAAGCCGGCGTAGTGCTTCGATTCGGGAATGCCCGAGAGTTGCAGCAGCTTGAGTGCGGCACCACCGGCGCCAATGAAGACGAAGCGGGATTTGACGGTGGATTCGGTGCCGGCGTTGAGGTCCTTGACGGTAACGTTCCAGGTCTTGTCATCGTTCTGGCGCAGGGCGCGGACTTCGTGTTCCAGGTGCAGGCTGAAGTTCGGGTTGCGCTGCAGGCCGGCGGTGAGCTGGCGGGTGATCACGCCGAAGTTGACGTCGGTGCCGAGCGGCATCCAGGTGGCGGCGACCTTCTGGTTCGGGTCGCGGCCTTCCATCAGCAGCGGCGCCCAGGCCTTGATCTGCGCGGGGTCTTCGGAGTACTGCATGCCGTAGAACAGCGGGTTCCGGACCAGGGCCTGCTGGCGCTTGTGCAGGTAGGCGATGTTGTCATCGCCCCAGACGAAGCTCATGTGCGGGGTGGGATTGATGAAGTCCGACGGTTGGCTGAGACGGCCTTCCCTGACCTGGTGCGACCAGAACTGGCGCGAGATCTCGAACTGCTCGGCAATGCCGACCGCGCGCTTGGTCTCGATGCTGCCGTCGGGCAGTTCCGGGGTGTAGTTCAGTTCGGCGAAGGCCGAATGCCCGGTGCCGGCGTTGTTCCAGCCGTCCGAACTTTCCAGGGCGACGCCGTCGAGACGTTCGTACACCTGGATGTTCCAGTCCGGCTGCAGTTCCTGCAGGAAGGTGGCCAGGGTGATGCTCATGATGCCGCCGCCGACCAGCACGACGTCGACCGGCTTGTTGTTGGCGGCCGCCGGTACCGCGCGCTGGTGCAGCGGCCAGTACAGGAACAGGGCCGCTGCGATCAGCAGCAGGGCGAACAGGGCAAGGAGGGTCTTGGCTACGGTTCGGCGTCGGCGCGGCTTGGCCGGGCCCGTTGCGGAACGCTGCGCGGCGACGTCCGCGGTCTTTCCAGACGCTGTCGTCATGGGAATTCTCTTCTTGGGTGAGATGGGGGCAGGATGACGACGCTTCAGGGATGAAACGTGAAGAAACAAGCGCTTGGCGCATCCAGGGCTCGATTTTAGTCCTTTCCGGTCCTGATTTGGTGCAACGCAGCATTCCCGCCAGCGGTCAGCGCCACCACGTCTCCGTGCCCGACGCGGGCGTGCCGGCGTAGCGCCACGCCCTGCGTGGCTGGCCCCGTCAATCCGCGCCCATGGTGAAATATTCCGCCAGGAAGTACCCGCACTGGTACACGAGCGCCACCACCGCCAACCCCAGATGCACCTGTCGCGATCGGCTGGCGATGCCCACTCCGGCGATCACCAGCATCACCGCGGTATGCACCGGATAGGCCTCGCCGAGCATCTGCCAGCGGCTGTGGCCCTTGATCGCGGTGTCGCCGAGGTCGAGCAGCGTCACCAGCGCCAGCATCCCGAAGAAGCCGGCGCGCCGCTGCAGCAGGTACTGTTCGTAGCTGCCGTACTCGCGCAGGTCGTCGGGGAACAGCAGCACGCACAGCATGTACCAGCTGGCGCAGTAGCCGATCACGAACAGGTACAGGCCGAAGGTCCATTGCCGCACCTCGGCCAGGCGGAATTCCCACCACCAGAAGGTCACCACCGACACCAGCGTCCACAGCACCCAGCACAGGTGGATGCCGGACCAGCCGCCACGCCGGGCCGGGTGCTCGATGATCGACGCCAGGCCCTTGACCAGGGTGGTGATGCTCAGGCCCAGGATGATGCTGAGCACCACGCGGATGTGCAGGTAGACCGGATCCGATTCCATAACCAGGCCCAACAGGCGGGGAGATCCCATCCTGCAATGGCAACGGGGGGCCTGTCATGCCGGCCGGTGTGAAAGCCGGCGCGTTGCGCCGCCGCCCGACCAACGGTCGGGCGCTACCGGCAGAGGGTCCGCGGCGGCCACGCGCGCAGCCGCCCGCCCAACGGCCGGGCGCAACCGGCGGATGGCCCGCGGCGGCCACGCGCGCGCAGCCGAGGTAGTGCCGACCGTTGGTCGGCACCTGCGCCGCCGTGGCGGCGCTACCGCTTGCTGCGCCGCCGCCCGACCAACCGTCGGCGCAACCGGCGGATGGTCCGCAGCGGCCACGCGCGCGCAGCCGAGGTAGTGCCGACCGTTGGTCGGCACCTGCGCCGCGGCGGCGGCGCTAGCGCTTTCGCCGCACCAGCGACGCGGAGGCGGCCAGGACCGCCTGGGTCAACAAGGCCATGGTCTGCACATCGCCCTTCCAGTGCTGCCAGTACAGCGGCACGTCTTCCCACGCGCGCTGCTTCATCAACACCAGCCGGCCCGCTTCCAGGTGCCGCTTCACCAGCGGCAGGGGATTCATGGTCCAGCCCAGGCCACCCAGGTTGGCCTGCACGAAGGCGCGCGTGGACGGGATCCACCAGGTCGGTGCGGTCATCGGCAGGTCGTCGCCGGCCAGGCGCCGGGCAAAACGCGCCTGCATGTCGTCCTTGCGGTTGAACACCAGTACCGGCGCCTGGGCCAGCGACTGCGCGTTGACGCCCTTGCCGAAATAGCGGGCATGGAAGGCCGGGGTGCAGGTGGCGGCATAGCGGATGCTGCCCAGCGGATGGATCTGGCAGCCCTGCACCGGTTCGTCCAGCGTGGTCACCGCTCCCAGCACCGCCCCCTGGCGCAGCAGGGCCACGGTGTGGTCCTGGTCTTCCAGGCGCAGGTCCAGGGTGGTGCCGGTCTGTCCGGCGAAGCGCAGCGCGGCATCGGTGAACCAGGTTTCCAGGCTGTCGTGGTTCACCGCCACCGGGATGCTGGCATGCGGCAGGTCCTCGTCGGCGATGCCCATCCGGTGCAGGGCGTCGTGTTCCAGCAGCGCGGTCTGTTCGGCCAGCTGCACCAGCACCTGGCCTTCCGGGGTGGCCACCGCCGGCGAGGCACGCTTGACCAGCAGCCGGCCGACGCGGTCTTCCAGGGCCTTGACCCGTTGCGACACCGCCGAGGCGGTGACGTTGAGCGACTGCGCCGCGCGTTCGAAGCTGCCTTCGCGGATCACCGCCGCCAGGGCGCGCAGCTGGGCATGGTCGATCCGCATGGTCTTAAGTTCCGCTAAGGATGGTTAAGTAAGTTTAGCTCTACTTTTTCATGTTGCGGCGCGACAATACGCGCCATCCGGTGCTGTACGCCTTGGCGAGGCACCGCTCCCCCGCAAGACAGGTAGCAACCCATGTTCTCTTTCATTTCCGGCGGCCCCGGTCTGGCCGCGTGGTTCAGTGGCGCCGCCGCCGGCATCGGCCTGTTCGCCGTGGTTGGCGCGCAGAGCGCCTTCATCCTGCGCCAGGGCATCCTGCGCAAGCACATCGTGCCGGTGGTGGCGACCTGTGCGGCGATCGATGCGATCTTCATCTTCGCCAGCGTGGCCGGGCTGAACACGCTGACCCGCGCGCTGCCGTGGCTGACCACCGTGGTGCTGTGGGGCGGGGTCACCTTCCTGGCCTGGTACGCCTGGCAGTCGGCGCGCCGCGCGCTGGCCGGTACCGGCGGCATGCAGGTGGACGACAGCGACAACAGCTCGCGCCGCGCGGTGCTGACCGCTGCGGTCGGCTTCTCGCTGATCAACCCGCATTTCTGGCTGGACATGATGGTGATCGGGTCGATTGCCGACAACTTCGGCACCGCGCGCATGGCCTTCGCCGCCGGCGTGGTCACCGCCAGCTGCCTGTGGCTGACCGCCCAGGGCCTGGGTGCGCGCCTGCTGGCGCCGCTGTTCACCAAACCGAAGACCTGGCGGATCCTGGACGGCACCATTGCCGTCATCCTGTCCATCCTGGCGCTGAGCCTGGCGTTCCGCGGCGTGCATTGATCTCTCTCTCTCTCTCTCTCTCCATCAATACACGTCCAGATGGCACCGTTCGCGGTGCCATTTTCTTTTGCGGTATGGCTAGAATCGGCGCGCACGGACACGGTGTCCGGACCAGGGGGAAAGGATGCGTCATTCAATGTGGGCGGCAGGGGCGGTCATTGCCCTGCTGTGCGGCTCGGCCGCACCGCTGGCAGCGGCAGGACTGGACCTTGAGCACTAGCTCAAGCGCGACACCTTCACCGACATCAAGCTGTCGCCGGGCGGGGAGTACTACGCAGCCACGGTGCCGATGGAAGACCGCACCGCGCTGGCCATCCTCAGCCGCGCCACCGGCAAGGTCACCGGCTCGTTCGTGCCGCCGCGCAACACCCACGCCACCGCGTTCTACTGGGTAGGCGACCAGCGCGTGCTGATCGGGCTGGCCGAGAAATCCGGCAGCCTGGACACGCCGCGCCCCACCGGCGAGCTTTACGCGATGAACGCCAACGGCGGCCGCGGGGAATTGCTGGTGGGCTACCGCGTGGAAGGCAATGGCCCGGGCACCCGCATCCAGCCGAAGAAGGTCGAGTCGGTCGCCGCGTTCCTGATCGATTCCATGCCACAGGAAGAGCGCAACGTGCTGGTGGCGGTGTGGCCGTTCTCCGAAGACCCGTACACCCGCGTGGACCACCTGGACGTTGCCACCGGTCGACGCCAGACCGTGGCCCGCTCGCCGGTGCGCAATGCGGACTTCACCAGCGACCCGAACGGGCAGATCCGCTTCACCCACGGTGCCGGCATCGACAACGTCAACAAGCTGTACTACCGCGATGCGATCGGCGAGGGCTGGAAGCTGGTCAACGATGAGGCCGACAGCGGACGCATCGAAACCGCGCTCGGCTTTTCCGAAGATGCCAGGACCGCCTACCTGCAGGTGGAACAGCCCGAGGGCCCCGATGCCATCGTCGCCTGGGATCCGGTCACCGGCACCCGCACGCCATTGCTGCGCGACCCGGTGGTCGACCCGCACCAGCTGATCTACCGCCCCGGCACCCGCATACCGGTCGGCGCGCTGTACCTGGGCGACACCCCGCGCACCCGCTTCTTCGATGAGCGTTCGGCCGATGCCCGCCTGTACCGCAGCATGGAAGCCGCGTTCGGGGGCGATGCGGTGTTCATCGCCTCGAGCACGCGCGATGGCCGGCACGTGCTGGTGCAGACCTGGTCCGGGCGCAACCCGGGCGACTTCTACATCTTCGATACCGTCGCCAAGAAGGCCGAGCACCTGATCAGCCGCAGCGCCTGGGTCGACCCGGACGCGGCGGCCAAGGTGCTGCCGTATGCATTCAAGGCGCGCGATGGCATGCAGCTGCATGGTTACCTGACCCTGCCAGCCACGGCGGGTGCGGCCAAGCCGCCGCTGGTGGTGATGCCGCATGGCGGCCCGTTCGGCGTGTTCGACGACGGCAGCTATGACAGCGAAGCGCAGATGCTTGCCGGCGCCGGCTATGCCGTACTGCAGGTCAATTTCCGGGGGTCGGGCAACTTTGGTCGCGCCTACCGGCATGCCGGTGCCAGGCAGTGGGGAGCGGCGATGCAGGACGACGTCACCGACGCCACCCGCTGGGCGATCGCCCAGGGCCATGCCGATGGCGCGAAGGTCTGCATCTACGGTGCCAGCTACGGCGCCTATGCGGCCATGATGGGAGCGGTGCGCGAACCGGGCCTGTACCGCTGCGCCGCCGGGTACGTGGGCGTGTACGACCTGCCGATGATGCACACCACCGGGGATATCCAGCGCAGCGGCTCCGGCGGACAGTATCTGAAGGAATGGCTGGGCGACCCGAAGCAGCTGGCCGAGGTGTCGCCGGTGAACCTGGCCGCGCACATCACGGTGCCGGTCTTCCTGGCCGCAGGTGGCGAAGACGAACGTGCACCCATCCAGCACACGCGGCGGATGGAAGCGGCCCTGACACAGGCCGGGGTGCCGGTGCAATCGCTGTATTTCCCCACCGAAGGCCACGGCTTCTACACCGACCCGCACCGCCGCGAGTACTACACCCGGTTGCTGGCGTTCCTGTCGCGCAGCCTGGGCGGCGAGACGGCCAGCCCGGCCGCCCAGCCGTAGCGCCGATCAGAACGCCATCGACAGCTGCATCTGCGCCTGCAGGTCGCGCATCCCGAGCAGGCGCTCTGCGATGAGCGCGCCGCCCAGCCCGGCGCGCCGGTAACGGTAGTCCGTGCCCAGCGTCACCCGGTAGTCCATGCCGGACGGTGCCAGCCCGGGCACGGCGAAGTCGTGTTCGCCCGCACCGTGCAGGGTGGCGCGGCGCACGCTGGCCGTGTGCGCCAGCGCCGCGGACAGCGCGGCATCCCCCCGCAGCGTCCAGCCGTTGCCCAGGTCGCCGTGCAGGGCGGTGCCCAGTTCCAGCTGCATGCCGCGGCGGGTACCGGCCGACACGGCCAGGCCCAGGGCATCGGCACCGACCTCATGGAATGCGCCCTCGCGCGCACGGTACGCGCTGACGCCCAGTCGCGGCTGCCAGCCCAGGCCTGCGGCGGACAGCTCGGTGCTGAGCGTGGTGGCCAGCCGCGTGCGCGACAGGGCGCGCTGGCTGTGCGCGGTCCTGCGCGTGCTGCCCCAATGCAGCTGGCGCTGGCCGTCGGTCTGGTGCCACTCGTTGCCGAGCAGGTACTGCAGGGTGAATGCACCCTGCGGCCGGGCCATGCCGATCCCCGCAAAGCGCGAGTGAGAACGCGTCTGGCCCCCATCGCTGGAGAAGTCCGAGCCCAGCAGGCCGGTGCTCAGCTGCAGCTGACGACCGCCGCCCAACGGCATCGCCACCTGCATGCCGGTGCCCACGCCCTGCACGCCGGCGCTGCGTGCCGAACCCGGACCGAATGCCACCATGCGGTAGCCGCGGGCGGGCGTGGCACGCGCCAGGCTCGACCAGAACGCATCGCCGTTGGCGCCCAGGCGCAGGCCGGCCATGGCCAGCCCCGCGCCGGACAGCTGCTGCAGCGCGTGGTTGAACTCGGCAGCGCTGGCCACTTCCAGGCTGTGGTACAGCGCGTTGTTGCCGTAACCGGCTTCCAGCGCCGAGGCGACGCCTTGGGTGCCGGCGTCGGCCAGGTCGCGGTAATCGTTGCGGGTCATCACCACGTCGACCGTGCCGGCGGCGTCGCGCTCGGCCTGGGCCTGCCACACCACGGTGGCGCTGCGGATGTTCTGCTCGCCGCCGTCGGCACCGACGAATACGCCCTGCAGGCGGACCTGCGAGGCATCGGTACCACGGGTGAAACCGGTATCGACGTCGACATCGGACAGTTCACCGCCTGCATGCAGCACCATCTGCCCGGCGCTGCCGTCGGCGTTGGTGCCGACGGTGTAGCCGACGATGCCACGCGGTGCCTGCCAGCCCAGGTCCGGCGCCGGGCGATCGGCGCCCTGGGTGGCCAGGTCGGCATGCACGCCGCTGCCGTTGCCATGCACGTTGACCTGGCCGTTGTTGATCAGCCGCCCGCCGCCGCCGGCGCCCATGCGGAAGGCGTGCGAATTGTCGGCGTGGATGTTGATCACGCCGCCACGGCGGTTGTTGAGCGTGGCCGAGCCGTCGGACTGCATCGCCACCAGGTGCTGGCCGTTGCTGCCGCCGGCCACGCCCAGGTTGATCACCCCGTCGTTGATCAGGGTGGCGCCGCGTGCGCCGGACATCGCCACCGCGCCGTCACCGGTGACGGTGAGCGTGCCCTGGTTGAGCAGGGTGGCATGGCTGCCTTCGGCGTGCAGCGCCGCGTGGTTGCGCGCGTTGCTGGTGATCTGCGCGCCCCGGTGGTTGATGCCGGTGCTGGCATGGCTGTCGGCGACCAGGGTCAACACGCGTGCGTCGCCGGCCAGGCTGACCTGGCCGTGGTTGTCGAAGGCTTTGATGGTGTCGCGGTCATTGCCGACCCGCGCGGTCACGGCGTGCACCAGCGCGCCCTGGTTGAAGCGGCCGCTGGCGGTGACCGTACCGTGGTTGTCGAATTCGGCCATGCCGCCCAGGACGAAGCCGCCGCCGTCGACCACCAGCAGCGCGTTGCGGCGACGCTCGCCGTTGTCGAATTCGCTTTCGCCGCTGAGCGTGACCACGGTATCGCGCAGTTCCATGCGACCCAGGTTCTCCAGTTCCGAATCGCCGTCGATGCGGATGCTGGTGCCCTGCGCGAACAGGGTGCCATGGTTCTCCAGGCTGCCATCGCGCATCAGCTGCAGCTGGCCGTGCAGGTCGAGCTGGCCGTGGTTGCCCAGCTCGCCGTCGTTGTCCAGCAGCAGGCGCGCGGCCTGGCCGATGCGCAGGGTGCCGCTGTTGCGCAGCTGGCCGTCGTTGCGCACCGCCAGGGTGCCGGCGCTGATCTGCAGGCTGCCTTCATTGCGCGCGGTGCCGACCACGCGGGTTTCCACGCTGCGGTCCCAGTGGATGTCGGTGCCGGCGGCGGTCAGCTGCTGGTTGCCGCTGTACTGGCCGCCTTCGCTGCCGGGCGCCGCGCCGCCACCGCCACCGTCGCCGCGTCCACCGCCACCGCCACCGCCTGCTGCTGCAGCGCCGGCGGCCAGGGCCAGGCCGCCCAGCAGCCAGCCGCTTGCGCCGCGCGACCCGGCCTCGTTGTCGTCGCAGTGCAGGTCATCGTGCGTGGTATCGCAGTCCGGCGTGTCGTCGGCATGCACGGGCGCGGCGAAGGAGGTGCAGAGGGCGAAGGCGATGAACGCGGCCAGGGGCCGCGGGGACGGAACTGCACAGATCATTGGACACTCCATGGACGCGTCGGGAAGCGCATGCATCGGCTTCGGGCAGGCCTGCACGCGGGGAGCGCCATGGTGGTAAGCGCGGGGGGCGCGAGTAACTACAACTAGTTTCAACGACCGGGAAGTGTGACTCGGTCGGATGGTGTTAAGAACCGTTTATATGCAAGTAGCAGCGGCACCCGCGGGTGCCGCGGTCGCCTCACTTCACCTCGTGCATCATCCGCTTCAGCCACGGCGCGCTGGCCAGCGCGACCGCAGCGCAGCCCAGGCCCATCCACATCAGCAGCCAGAACAGGTGCTCGTAGCTGGCAGCGGCGGTAGCGATGTTCAGGGTCTCGCCCTCGGGTACCTCGATCGCGGCGAGCTTGCCGAACAGGGCGGCCAACGTTTCGGAGAAGGCCGTGGCGAGGAACCAGGTACCCATCATCAGGCTCATCACGCGCGGGGCCGCCAGCTGGGTGACGGCCGACAGGCCGACCGGCGACAGGCACATCTCGCCGATTTCCAGCACCAGGTAGGCCAGCACCAGCCACCACACGCTGGCCATCTGCCCGGTGGCGCCCACCTGCTGCGCGGCCAGCGCCAGCGGTATGAAGGAGAGGGCGCCGAACACCAGGCCGAGCGAGGATTTGACCGGCTTGGACGGATCCAGCCGACGTGTGTCCAGCCACGCCCAGAGCACGGCGAACAGCGGCGCCAGCACGACCAGGAACAGGCCGCCAAGGTAAGTGAGCGAACCGGCGGTCTGCGGAATCACCAGGCAGTCGCGGACCAGCAGCACCAGCATCAGCGCGACGATGGCGACGAACAGGGTGCGCGGTGCGGCGGAGCCGGGGGTGCGTTCGGACAGGCGTGCGGCGACCACGAAGCCGAGCGGGGCCAGCAGCAGCGAGGCGATCGACCACGGCAGCGGGGTGCCGCCCTGGATCACCAGTGCGGGCACCAGGTCCTTGGTCAGCATGCGGTCGGTGAAGGTGACCCAGGAGCCGTACGTCTGCTCGTACAGGGTGAAGAACACCAGGGCCATGAAGATCAGCGCCATCAGGGCGATCATCTGCTGGCGCTGCACGGGGGTGCAGCGGGTGCCGGTAAACCAGGCGAACCAGACCAGCACGGCGCCGAGCACGACGATCATCAGCATCAGCGCCAGGCTGATTTCGCCGCCCAGGGCGAAGGCGCCGTTGGCGGCGGCCCACATCAATGCGGCCACCGGCAGCACGCCGACCACGGCGACCGCGTAGATCAGCCATTCGCGGCGCAGGCCGAACACGGGCTGGCGCAGCGCGGCCGGATCGGTGGGTTCGGCGTGGCAGTGCAGGTACTTCTGGCCCCACAGGAACATGGCCAGGCCGACCACCATGCCGATGCCGGCGGCGCCGAAGCCGTACTTCCAGCCATACGCTTCGCCGAGGAAGCCGCAGACCAGCGAGGCGAACAGCGCGCCCAGGTTGATGCCGGCGTAGAACAGGGAGAAGCCGGAATCGCGGCGCGGGTCGTTTTCGGGGTAGAGCTTGCCGACGATGGTGGAGATGTTGGGCTTGAGGAAGCCCACGCCCATGATGATCAGGGCCAGCGAGAGGTAGGTGATGCCCAGGGCGGCATCGTCGCGCACCACCTGGCCGTCGATGCGGGTCGCGGCGTGCCCTTCAAAGGCCATGCCGAGGTGGCCCAGCACCAGCAGCACGCCGCCGAACACCACCGCCTTGCGCATGCCCAGCCAGCGGTCGGCAAGCAGGCCGCCGAACACGGGAATGCAGTAGACCAGGCCGCCATAGGCACCAAGCAGGTCCAGGCCGGCCTTGTCGCCGAACAGGTGGTACTTGGTGAGGTACAGCAGCAGCAGCGCCTTCATGCCGTAGAAGGAGAAGCGCTCCCACATCTCGGTGAAGAAGCAGACGTAAACGCCTTTGGGGTGGCCAAGGAAGTCGTCGGAAGCGGGCAGGGCGGTGGCGGTCATCAGGCGATAAGCGACAAAACAGGTCGCGATTATCACCTTTCCAACGCCCACTAGCTGCCGCCCGTTCCGAATGGCGCTGCGCCGACAACCTTGTCGATTCACGGCAAACGCCCCGCGCCCCCAAGGCGGCGATGTCGGAACGAATGGCCCTACAGGTACCGCAACCAGGCCAGGTCTTTGCGGCGTGCCTTCAGGCGCGCGAACGCGCGCGTAGGCCAATACAGCGCCAAAGCCAGCGCGGCGGTGATCAACCACAGCTGCCACACGGAGTCCACGCCGAAGTACGCGCCATGGGTGTGGCCCCAGCGCGCTTCGGCGGCGACATACAGCGCCTTCAGCACATACAGGTGCAGCAGATAGAAGAACATCGGGGCGGCGCCGATGGTGGCCAGCGGGGCCAGTGCGCGGGCCACGCGCGGATGCTCGTACAGGCGCAGCAGGAGCAGGCCGATGCCCAGGGTAAGCAGCAGGAACAGCAGCGAGGGCGGGTACTTGGTGACGTTGAGGAGGCTCATCGCGGTCTGGAGGCTGCTGCTGGACGCCTGCCACGGCGCATCGCCGTACACATTGAGCGCACGCAGCAGCACGAAGGCCAGCACCGCGCCGCCACCCGCCCACAGCAGCCGGCGCCGGCGCAGCGCCGGGTCGCCGTTGCGGGCAAACCAGGGGCCCAACGTGTAGCCCAGGGCGATGACTGCAATCCACGGCAGGACCGGGTACGAGCTGCGCAGGCGGAAGGCGTCGGTCACCACGATCCAGTCGCGCTGGTGCAGGATCTTCCAGAGCACGGCAAGGGGGCCGTTGCCGTCGACGTGCAGGCCATCCAGCAGGTTGTGGCCGGCGATCACCGCCAGCGCCAGGGCGGCCAACGCGCCGCGCGGCAGCCACAGCAGCCCGGCCAGGGCGACCATGCTGATGCCGATGGCCCAGATCACCTGCAGGTAGAGCACGCTGGGGGGGAACGCCAGGGTCCAGGCGACGCTCACCACGGTCAGCTCGAGCGCGATCAGGAACAGGCCGCGCTTGAGCAGGAACGCCGAGGCCGCCCGGCGCGGGTCGGGCTGGGTACTGCCGTACAGCCAGGCCGACAGGCCGGTGAGGAGCACGAATACCGGGGCGCACAGGTGGGCAAGCAGGCGGCTGGCGAACAGGGCCGGTTCGACCTGGTCGACCGCCATCGGGTCGGGCACCTGCTGGTGCAGGTAGAAGGTTTCGCGCACGTGGTCCAGCAGCATCAGCACCATCACGGTGCCACGCAGCTGGTCGATGGAGGTCAGGCGAGGGAGGGTGGGGGCCACGGGCACCGCGGGGAGGGGTGGCGTGACAGGATATAACATTACAAAGTGGGTGTGCCGGTGCGGGATCCGGGTTTGCTGGGTTGGGTGGTTGGGCGATGCCTTGCCTGGTCCGGCCAACGGCCGGGGCTACGCGGGGCGCGTTTGGCGCCCCGGTATCGCCTTTCGGCGATACGCCGTGCCTGCGGCACGGCTTGCCTTGCCTCCGCATGAAGGCTAGGTTTGACGGGATTTTTACAGCAGGGGCTTCCATGAACAACGACGCTGCGCCCAAACAGCTCACTTTCCGCGCGGTGGTGCTTGCCATCGTGCTGGCGGTGATCCTGTCGGCGGCCAACGCCTACCTGGGTCTGTTCGCAGGCCTGACCATCGCCACGGCGATTCCGGCCGCGGTGATTTCAATGGGGGTGCTGCGCCTGCTCGGCGGCGGCACCATCCTGGAAAACAACATCGTGCAGACCGGCGCCTCGGCCGGTTCCTCGATCGCCGCCGGCGTGATCTTCACGATCCCGGCGCTGGTCATCATGGGCTACTGGCCGGACTTCAAGTACTGGTGGGTGCTGGGCATCGCCGGCCTGGGTGGCCTGCTGGGCGTGCTGTTCTCGGTGCCGCTGCGGCGTTCGATGATCGTCGAAGACCCGCTTCCCTTCCCGGAAGGCAAGGCGGCGGCCGAAGTGCTCAAGGCCGGTGAAAACCCGGGCCCGGGCCTGAAGATCCTGGCGGTGTCGGCGGTGATCGGTGCCGCGGTCAAGGTGGCTGCGGCCAGCGGCATGCGCCTGATTCCCGATGCCTGGGCGCAGTCGGCGTACATCGGCAGCTCCAAGGTCACCGCGTTCATCGGCACCAACCTGTCGCCGGCGCTGCTGGGCGTGGGTTACATCGTCGGGTTGAACGTCGGCATCGTGGTGGTGTCCGGCTCCATCCTGTCCTGGCACATCGCCATTCCGTTGTACCAGGCCTTCTTCGTCAACAGCGACCCGGCGCTGGCCGCAGCCATCGCCACCGCCAACTCGACCGACGCCGCCTTCGCCATCTGGAGCGCCAAGATCCGCTACCTGGGCGTGGGCGCGATGCTGATCGGCGGCGTGTGGACCCTGATCTCGCTGCGCAAGTCGCTGCTGAACGGCGTGAAGAGTGGCTTCGCCGCCGCGCGCAAGAGCGGTGGCCCGGCGCTGGCGCACACCGAACGCGACCTGCCGATGAAGTGGATGCTGGTGGCGCTGGTCGTGTTCACCCTGCCGCTGCTGGCGCTGTACCAGGCCATCGTCGGCCAGTGGCACGTCTCGATCCCGATGACCATCATCATGATCGTCGCCGGCTTCCTGTTCGTTTCGGTTTCGGCCTACCTGGCCGGTCTGATCGGCTCGTCCAACAACCCGGTCTCGGGCATCACCATCTCCACCATCCTGTTCGCCTCGGCGGTGCTGGTGCTGCTGCTGGGCAAGAGCGGCCTGACCCCGGTCGGGGTGGGCGGTGCCCCGCTGGGTGCAGTGGCGGCGATCATGATCGGCGCGGTGGTGTGCTGCGCCGCTGCGGTGGGCGGCGACAACCTGCAGGACCTCAAGGCCGGTTACATCGTGGGTGCCACGCCGTGGAAGCAGCAGCTGATGCTGGGCATCGGTGCGTTCTCGTGCGCGCTGATCATGGCGCCGGTGCTGAACCTGCTGGCTACCGCGTACGGCATCGGTGCCCCCACGGCCGCCCATCCGAATGCGCTGGCGGCCCCGCAGGCCAACCTGATGGCGTCGGTGGCCAAGGGCCTGTTCGGCGGCCAGCTGCCGTGGACCTTCATCGGCATCGGCGCAGTGATCGGTGCGCTGATCATCGCCCTGGACGGCTGGCTGAAGTCGCGCAACGCGCGGTTCCGGGTGCCGGTGCTGGCTGCGGCCATCGGCATCTACCTGCCGCTGGAGCTGATGGTCCCGATCTTCCTCGGCGGCCTGATCTCCTACCTGGTCGAGCGTTTCCACAAGATCCGCGCCGACGACGAAGAAGGCCGCGACCGTGTGCACAAGCCGGGCGTGCTGTTTGCCGCGGGCCTGATCACCGGTGAGGCGCTGATGGGCATCGCCATTGCGATTCCGATCGTGCTCAGTGGCCGCGCCGACGTCATCGCGGTTCCGTTCGCGCTGCCCGGTGCCGACTGGATCGGCCTGGCCGTGCTGTTCGGGGTGGGCTGGCTGATCTACCGCACCGGCAAGAAGGCCGGCACGGTCTGATTGCGGTCCACTGTGAACCCGACAAACCCCGCCACGGCGGGGTTTGTTGTTTCAACGGCCCCTGTCGTTCTTTTCGGGGCTGCGAGTCAGGAATGCGGGGACAGGCATGACCTGTGGCCGTAGCGCGCAGGCCATTGGCGACATTACCATCGGCGTTTTGCCGTTCCGCGGAGACCCCGATGAAGCTTCGTTACGCCCTGTTGCCGTTGTGCCTGCTGACCGCGCTGCCGTCGCTGGCCGCCACGCGTGGCCTGGATGTGCGCGACATGATCGCGCTGGACCGGGTTTCGGCCCCGCTGCTGACCGCCGATGGCGGCAACGTGGTGTTCGCCAAGCGCGTGGTCGGCGCCGACAGCAAGGCCAGCACGGGCCTGTTCATCCGCAACCTGCGCACCCGCGATGCCGCGCCGCCCAAGCCGCTCACCCCGGCCGGATGGAACGTGAATTCGGCCGCGCTGTCGGCCGACGGCCAGAGCGTGTATTTCCTGAGCGCCAAGGGCGGCAGCCAGCAGCTGTATGCGATGCCGCTGGCCGGCGGCACCCCGCGCCAGCTGACCGACTTCGCGGTGGACGTGGACAGCTTCCATGTTTCCCCGCAGGGCGACCGCGTGGCCTTCAGCGCCGGCGTGTTCCAGGACTGCGGTTCGGACCTGGCCTGCACCGCGAAGAAGCTGGACGCGCACAAGGCGCGCAAGAACACCGGCGAAGTGTTCGACAGCCTGTTCGTGCGCCATTGGGACACCTGGAACGACGGCCGCCGCAACACCCTGTTCGTGGCCCCGCTGCCGGCGGCCAAGGCGGCTGCAGTGAAGGGCGCCTCGGCGATCAGCGCCACGCTGGCCGGCGATGCGCCGTCCAAGCCGTTCGGCGGCAATGACGATTTCACCTGGGCACCGGATGGGAAGACCGTGGTGGCCAGCATCCGCGTAGCCGGCCGCGAGGAAGCCTGGTCGACCAACTTCGACCTGTACCGCCTGGACGCCGAGGGCAAGCAGGCCCCGGTCAACCTGACCGCGGCCAACCCGGCCTGGGACGCCGGCCCGGTGTTCAGCGCCGACGGCAACACCCTGTACTACCGCGCGATGAAGCGCCCGGGTTTCGAAGCCGACCGCTTCGGGGTGATGGCAATGGACCTGGCCTCCGGCAAGACCCGCGAGATCGCGCCGGATTGGGATCGCTCGGCCGGCGAAGTGGTGCTGGCGCAGGATGAAAAGAGCTTCTACACCGCGGCCGATGACCTGGGCGAACACCGCCTGTTCAACATCGACATCGCCACCGGCAAGCCCACGGTGGTGGCCGAGGGCGGCAGCGTCGGCTCGCCGGTGATCGCCGGCAGCACGCTGGCCTACACGAAGAACAGCCTGAAGAGCGGCGACCAGATCGTGGTGGCCCAGGCCGACGGCAGCAGCCCGCGCGAGATCACCCCCAGCGCCGGCCAGATGCTGCCCGACGTGGCCTTCGGCGATTACGAGCAGTTCCAGTTCAAGGGCTGGAACAACGAAACCGTGCACGGTTACGTGGTGAAGCCGTACAACTACCAGGAAGGCAAGACCTACCCGGTGGCGTTCCTGATCCACGGCGGCCCGCAGGGCAGCTTCGGCAACGGCTGGAGCTACCGCTGGAACCCGCAGACGTACGCGGGCCAGGGCTACGCAGTGGTGATGATCGATTTCCACGGTTCCACCGGCTACGGCCAGGCCTTCACCGATGCGATCAGCCAGCACTGGGGCGACCGCCCGCTGGAAGACCTGCAGAAGGGCTGGGCGGCGGCGCAGAAGCAGTACCCGTTCCTCAACGGCGACAAGGCCTGTGCGCTGGGTGCCAGCTATGGCGGTTTCATGGTCAACTGGATCGCCGGCAACTGGAACGCGCCGTGGAAGTGCCTGGTCAACCATGACGGCGTGTTCGACCAGCGCATGATGGGCTACGCCACCGAAGAGCTGTGGTTCACCGAGTGGGAGCAGGGCGGCACGCCGTTCGCCAAGCCGCAGAACTACGAGAAGTTCAACCCGGTCAACCACGTGGCGGACTGGAAGAAGCCGATCCTGATCATCCACGGCCAGCTCGATTTCCGCATTCCGGTGGAGCAGGGCCTGGGCGCGTTCACCGCTGCGCAGCGGCAGGGCATCGAGTCGAAGTTCCTGTACTTCCCGGACGAGAACCACTGGGTGCTCAAGCCGCAGAACAGCGTGCAGTGGCACGACACCGTCAACGGCTGGCTGAAGCAGCACATCGGC
Organism: Stenotrophomonas sp. NPDC077420; assembly: GCF_044543385.1. NCBI lineage: Bacteria > Pseudomonadati > Pseudomonadota > Gammaproteobacteria > Lysobacterales > Lysobacteraceae > Stenotrophomonas > Stenotrophomonas sp. NPDC077420. The sequence continues at coordinate 41,741 of NZ_JBITVZ010000014.1, read as the reverse complement.
CAATGATGTGGAGCAGCCGCCCTGGCGGGCGGCTGACCTCCGGGGCGGCGGGTAGCGCCGACTGTCAGTCGGCTGCTCTCCGCGCTGCAATGAAACCCCCCATTCCTGACATTCCGCGTGTTCCGGCAGCCGACTGACAGTCGGCTCTACCCCGTCGCCATCTACCGTCGGTCCTATCGCCCCGTGAAAGCACCCGCCCTGATCCAGAACGACATCGTAGTCTTCGGCCTGATCGCCGCCACGCTCGGGGCCGTGTTCTGGACCGCGTCGCGTGAGCAGGGGCCCTGGAAGCGCTTCTATACCTTCGTGCCAGCCCTGCTGCTGTGCTACATGATCCCCGGCATCTACAACACCGTGGGCCTGATCGACGGCCAGAACACCCGGCTCTACAACCCGGTCGCGCGCGACATCCTGCTGCCGGCCGCGCTGGTACTGCTGACCCTGGCGGTGGACATCAAGGGCATCCTGCGGCTGGGGCCGAAACTGATCGTGATGTACCTGGGCGCGTCGCTGAGCATCATGCTCGGTGCGGTGGTGGCGTTCCTGCTGATGAAGTGGGTGCATCCGGAAACCGTGGCCGGCGACACCTGGTCGGGCATGGCCGCGTTGGCCGGCAGCTGGATCGGCGGCGGCGCCAACATGCTGGCCATGCGCGAGGTCTTCGACGTCAACGCCACCACCTTCGGCCAGTTCGCGGTAGTGGACGTGGGCGTAGGGTACGTATGGATGGCGGTGCTGATCTTCATGGCCGGCCGCGCGGCGAAGATCGACGCGCGCACCGGCGCCGATACCTCCGCGATCGACGACCTCAAACTGCGCATCGAAAAATTCCAGGCCGAGCACGAACGCGTGGCCAGCCTGACCGACCTGATGCTGATCGTGGCGGTAGCATTCGGCACGGTGGGGCTGTCGCACGCCATCGCCGGGCCGGTGTCGGCATGGTTCAAGGGCCATGTGGCCTGGGCGCCGCAGTTCAGCCTGGACGCGCCGTTCGTGTGGGTGGTGGTGATATCCACCACGTGCGGGCTGGCATTGAGCTTCACCCGCGCGCGCAACCTGGAAGGCGCAGGCGCGTCGAAGCTGGGCTCGCTGCTGCTGTATTTCCTGATCGCCTGCATCGGCATGCAGATGGACCTGCTGGCCCTGCTGCAGCGCCCCTGGCTGTTCGCACTGGGCCTGATCTGGATCGCGGTGCACATCCTGCTGCTGCTGGCATTGGCGAAGGCGCTGAAGGTGCCGTTCTTCTACTTCGCGATCGGCTCGCAATCCAACATCGGCGGCCCGGCGTCTGCGCCGGTGGTGGCGGCTGCCTTCCATCCGTCCCTTGCTCCCGTCGGCGTGCTGCTCGGGACCATGGGGTATGCGACGGGCACGTACCTGGCCTACATCGTGGGCATCACGCTGCGAGCGTTGGCCGGGGGCTGATTGTCATCGCGTGAAGCGCTGGCTGTTCGTTTCTGCGCGCCCCCGGACAGGTCGCGCTGGCGCTACGTGAAGAGCAACCCGCGTTCGATCAACCAGGCTTTGGCGTCTTCGGCATCCTGCTCGAACCAGGCGCGCGTGGAGCCGAGGCGATAGGTGTAGCCCCACGCATCCATGTCGGCCATCAGCTGTGCGCTGCCTACGCCGGGCAACTGCCCGGCCAGCACGATCTGCAGGTAACAGGTGGCGTCTTCCTCGGGGACCGAGTCGGTCGCGTCGGTATGCACCAGCGCGCGACGTTCCGGCGGCAGCACGATCAGGTGGCAGGCTTCGTGCAGCATCGAATGCACCGGCGTGTCGTCGCGCACGTACACATCGCTGGCGATGATGCCTGCCTCGGGCTCGCCCCAGTAACTGCCGGGAATCGGCGCGCCGTCGGCCACGCGGTGCAGGCGCAGCGCATGCCTGGCCAGCAACGCGGCGGCGGCGTCGAAGTCGATGTCGCCCACGCGGGTGACCTGCGGTTCTGCTTCAGCGGTGGCGGTCATGGCGCGGGCGTCGTGCGCCCCTTCCCGAAGGAAGGGGCAGGGCGGTCAGGGTTGCTGCGGGCCTTCCGGCAGCGCCACTGAAATGTCCAGCACGTCGTGCTCGCCGTCCTTGACCAGGTCTACCTTGACCGCGTCGGCGTCGATGTTGACGTACTTCTTGATCACCTCCAGCAGCTCGCGCTGCAGCAGCGGCAGGTAATCCGGGCCGCCACGGTGGCTGCGCTCCTGCGCGATGATGATCTGCAGGCGGTTCTTGGCCGTTTCGGCGGTGGTCTTCTTGGTCTTGAGGAAATCGAACAGCCCCATGCTTATCCTCCGAACAGCTTGCTGAGGAAGCTCTTCTTCTCCACCGAAGTGAAGCGCATCGGACGCTCTTCGCCGAGGATGCGCGCCACGGCATCGTCGTAGGCCTGGCCTGCGGCCGATTCGGCATCCAGGATCACCGGTTCGCCCTTGTTGGAGGCATTCAGCACGTCGCCCGACTCGGGAATCACGCCGATCGCCTTCAGCCCGAGCACTTCTTCCACGTCGGTGATGCTGAGCATCTCACCGGTGGCCACGCGCGCCGGGCTGTAGCGGGTCAGCAGCAGGAACGCGGGAACGTTCTGGCCGGATTCGGCCTTGTGCGTCTTCGAATCCAGCAGGCCGATGATGCGGTCCGAGTCGCGGACCGACGACACTTCCGGGTTCACCACCACCACGGCGCGGTCGGCGAAGTACATCGCCAGGAACGCGCCCTTCTCGATGCCCGCCGGCGAATCGCAGATGATGTAGTCGAAGCCGTCCGCGGCCAGGTCCGCGAGCACCTTGCCCACGCCTTCCTGGGTCAGCGCATCCTTGTCGCGGGTCTGCGAGGCAGCCAGCACGTACAGGTTGTCGAAGCGCTTGTCCTTGATCAGCGCCTGCTTGAGCGTGGCTTCGCCGTGTACGACGTTGACGAAGTCGTACACCACGCGCCGCTCGCAGCCCATGATCAGGTCGAGGTTGCGCAGGCCGACGTCGAAGTCGATCACCGCCACCTTCTTGCCCTTGCGTGCCAGCCCGCAGGCCAGGCTTGCGCTGGAAGTGGTCTTGCCGACGCCACCCTTGCCGGAAGTGACTACGATGATTTCAGCCAAAGGACTTCTCCTGATGATTCTGTTGGTGCGCCGGTTTCAGTCCAGCGCAGCGATCTTGATCTGGTCGTTGTCCAGCCACACCTGCACGGCCTTGCCGCGCAGCGTGTCCGGCACATCGTCCAGTACCTTGTAATGGCCGGCAATGGCGACCAGTTCAGCGTGGAATTCACGGCAGAAAATGCGTGCCGCGGTATTGCCCTGGGCACCTGCCAGGGCACGGCCCCGCAGCGTACCGTAAATATGGATGCTGCCGTCGGCGATCACCTCGGCACCGGCGCCCACCGTGGCCATGACCGTCAGGTCGCAGTTCTCGGCATACAGCTGCTGGCCCGAGCGCACGTTGCTGGTCTGCATGCGGCCGGGCTGCGGCGCACCGCCGCTGGCGGCCGGCGCGGCGGCCACCGGCGCGGCCGCGCGCGGCCGACGGGCCGGTTCAGGCGCCGCGGCGGGCGCGGGGGCGACCGCCGCCACCACCGGATCGGCCTCGGCACGTTCGTACTGGGCGCGGAACTTGGCCAGCAGCGGCAGCCCGAGCTGCTGCGAAAGCAGGTCGGTATCGCTGCTGCCGTAGGCCAGCGCCACCGGCAGCACGCCGGCGCTGCGCAGGCCATCAAGCAGGGCCTGGGCCGTGGCCACGTCGGGCATCTGGCTCAGGCCACCAAAGTCCAGGATCACCGCGGCGCGGCCGAACAGCTTCGGCGCGCGCGCCACGCGGTCGTGCATCTCGCGGGTGAGGCGTTCCACATCGAGGGTACGGATGCGCAGGTTGGCGATACCCACCTGGCCGATCTTCAGCTCGCCGGCCTGTTCAAAATCCATGTTCGCCGCCACTTCAGGTCCCCGTCGGTCGAGGCGCGCGCTGCAGCTCGCGACGGTGGCCCACCCAGGGCACGTCCGGCAGCGCGTCGCCGTAGGTGTCGTGCACCCATTGATAACTGCACAGGTCCTTGAGCAGCATGCTGGCACGCACGTCCACGTGCGGCATGTTGTTCTGCCCGACCTCGCGGAAGCCGAAGCTGCCATGGAACAGCAGCGCCGCATCGGCACCGTGGTCCAGGAACACTTCGCAGGTCAGCTGCGGGTAACGCAGTTCAGCGTAGCTCTGGGCGTCGGCGTAGAACGCCCGGCCCACACCGCCCCCACGGCGGCGGCTGGCCACCACGATGCGGTCGATGTAGAAGAATTTGCGGGTCAGGTGCTGCTGGAACCAGGCGAAGTTGCTGCTGTCGTGCTGGCTGTCGCTGCCAAAGCCGATCAGGAAGCCGGCCAGGTTGCCGTCGCGCTCGGCGACGCGGAAATACTCAGCGGTATCGAAGAACAGGCGCAGGCGCGCGGCATCCAGCGGAAGGATGGCCAGGCCGGCGTTGTTGTTCAGGGCCAGGACGGAATCGAGCTCGTGCTCGCGCACGTCGCGGATGACAATCGACATTGTGACTCCGTGGGGTAACGCGGTTGGCCCCTTGAAGGGCCCTGCGGTCGATTATTACATGGGTGGGCGGGCAGGGCACAGGCCAGGCATGACTTATGCCCGGGTGCAGCGGCACAGGTTCAGCCTAAGATGCGGGCATGTTGGGATACCTCAGCCAAACCCGAGTACTGCGACTGGCCGGCCTGTTTACCTGGGTCATGCTGGGCTTGCCGTTGGTCTATTCCCAGTACGAGGCGCTGGTCCGGCGCGGGGGCGGGCTCGACCTGCCGACCGTACTGCTGTTCGTGGCGTACCTGGCCTTCGGCGGCGGCTACCTGTGGCTGACCCGTGGCCTGCGCGACGGCGGCGGCCACTCGGCCTGGTACGACCGCGCCATCCTGGTCCTGCTGACCATCTCCGCGCTGGGGGTGAGCTTCCTCAGCGGCTCCGGGCTGGGCAGCATCCTGATGATGGTCGCCGCCGGGGTCATCCCGTGGATGCTGCCGGCCCGGTTCGGGGTGATCTGGCTGCTGGTCAGCCAGCTGGCGGTGGCCCCGGTCTACTACCTGTTCCTGCCGTTCTCGTTGTTCGAGGCGGTCATGCAGTCGCTGCTGTACGGCGGCTTCTCCATGTTCATCTTCGTGACCAGCCTGGTCGCCCGGCAGCAGACCGACGCCCGCGAGGAGCAGCGCCGGCTCAATACCGAACTGCGCGCCACCCGCGTACTGCTGGCCGAAAGTGCCCGGGTCAACGAGCGCACCCGCATCTCGCGGGAACTGCACGACCTGCTGGGCCACCACCTCACCGCGCTGAGCCTGAACCTGGAAGTGGCCGGGCACATCACCGAGGGCCAGGCCCAGGAGCACGTCCACCAGGCCCACACCCTGGCCAAGCTGCTGCTCACCGACGTGCGCGAGGCGGTCAGCCAGCTGCGCGACAGCGGTGCCATCGACCTGGCCGCGGCGCTGCGGCCGCTGACCGAGCAGGTGCCCTCGCTGCATATCCACCTGGACATCGAGGAACCGCTGAGCGTGGAAGACCCTGAACAGGCGCACGTGCTGCTGCGCTGCACCCAGGAAATCATCACCAACGCGGTGCGCCACGCCCGTGCCCGCAACCTCTGGATCCAGGTGCGGCGCGAACCACCGGGCCAGGTGGTGGTGCAGGCGCACGACGACGGGGTCGGTGCCGACGGTATCGTGATCGGCAACGGCTTGCGCGGAATGCGCGAACGCCTGCAACAATGCGGCGGAGAACTGCAGATTGAAACCCGCCGGGGTCAGGGCTTCCGCCTGCGCGCCTCGGTCCCCGGCGTGCCAGTCCTGATGCTGGGTGCCATCCTGGAAGGAGTGCGTTGATGATTCGCGTCTGCCTGGTCGACGACCAAACCCTGGTGCGGCAGGGGATCCGCTCGCTGCTGGCCCTGGACGACGGGATCGAAGTGGTGGCCGAGGCGGCCGACGGGCGCCAGGCCGTCGAGCTGATCCCCAGTGTGCGCCCGGACGTGGTGCTGATGGACATGCGCATGCCGGTGATGTCAGGGCTGGAAGCGCTGCAGATGCTGTCGCGCCTCAACCAGCTGCCGCCGACCATCATCCTGACCACCTTCGACGACGACCAGCTGGTGCTGGCCGGGCTCAAGGCCGGGGCCAAGGGTTACCTGCTCAAGGACGTGACGCTGGAGCAGCTGGTCGGCGCCATCCGCACCGTGGCCGAGGGCGGCTCGCTGGTGCAGCCGGCGGTGACCCAGCGCCTGCTCTCGGGCCTGGAGCACATGCGCAACGAGTTCGTGAGCCTGGACCGGCCCGACCCGCTCACCGACCGCGAAACCGAGATCCTGCGCCTGATGGCCAGCGGCTTCTCCAACAAGGAGATCGCCAATTCGCTGGGCGTGGCCGAGGGCACCATCAAGAACCACGTCTCCAACATCCTGTCCAAGCTCGGCGTGCGCGACCGGACCCGCGCGGTGTTGAAGGCCTTCGAGCTGCAGCTGGTCTGAGCGTGCACAGCGATCGAAAATGAACGGCAGTTGAAAGCATTGTGGCGCAAGGCCTTTGGCCGTCGTGTGGGGCCGGATTGCCGAAACCGGCAAATAAATATCGTCGCCGGACACATGCTGGCCCACACGATGCGCTATCTTTCCGCTCCTTGCCTTCTGAAAACCGCTGCCGGTATGGAAACCGGTGCGCCAATCCTGATCCATAACACCCGCGAAGCCTGCTAGGATTGGCGCTTCGCTTCAATCAACCCGGCCGTGGGATCGGCCCCGGAGACTCCTGAATGACCCGTATTATCGAGTTCCTGATCGCCTTGGGGATCGTGGCTGGCCTGTTCGTCATCATTGGCGTTGTGCTGCCGGGCGAGCGTCACATTACCGAAAGCGTTGAGACCAACCGCAAGATGACGATCGTGTACGACACGGTCAACAGCCTGCGCCGCTTCAAGGACTGGAACCCGCTCCTGCTGCGCGATCCCGCCGTTGAACTGAAGCACTCCGGCCCCGCCGCCGGCGTGGGTGCCCGCCTGGACTATTCCTCCAAGGAATCGTCGCTGGGCCAGGGCAGCTGGGTGATCACCGAGAGCGAGCCGAACAAGCGCGTGGCCATCGCCATCGAGGACGCCAGCAAGGGCCACGACAAGACCACCAGCTTCACCCTCGAGCCGACCGGCAAGGGTGGCCGCAACGTCAAGATCACCCAGGACTACAGCGTCAAGTACGGTTTCGACCTGTTCGGTCGTTACGCCGGCCTGTACGTCAGCCGTCACATCGGTGACGACCTGAAGCTGGGTCTGTCGCGCATGGCCAACATGCTGGCCACCGTGCCGAACGTCGACTACCGCACCGCCGAAGCCCCGCTGACCGACCTGGCCATCATCGACGTCCCCGCCGAAGACCTGCTGGTGGTCACCGCCGGTAACGTCGACCGTGGCGAAGCGACCATCACCAAGTCGATCAAGGACAACCAGGAGTGGATCAAGCGCGTGATGGAGGCCAACGACCTCGAAGCCGCCGGTCCGTTCCGCATCATCACCACCGACTTCGGCCAGGAAAAGTACGCCTTCGACGTGGCCCAGCCGGTCAAGAAGAAGGGCACCGAAGGTGCGTCGGCTGAACCGTTGACGGTGAAGATCGACGGTGGCGCCCCGGTCAAGTACGTGCACGCCGCTCCGCACCGTTCCGCGCATGCGAAGTACACCGGCCACATGGCTGGCCTGGACATCGCCCGCAACGCCCTGCGTGCCTGGGCCGTGACCGGTGGCAACGAAGTGATCGACCGCCCGTACGAGTCCTGGAACGCCGGTGTCGAGAAGTCGTTCACCCCGGAAGCGACCTACGACATCTACTGGGCCGTCAAGTAATCCGACGGTTGCCACGGATGTAACGCAGAACAGAAAACGCGCCGCTTCCTGCGGCGCGTTTTTTTTTGGAGGATGCAGCATGCTCAACCTGGAACGACGCGCGCGTAGACCTTCGCTGCTGGCCTGCCTGGGTGGGCTGCTGGCCGCCACCGCGGTAGGCCTGTCGGCCTATGCCTCGCACGGCATCGCCGAGCCGCTGGCGCAATCGCACGTCAATACCGCCGCGCTGTTCGCCTTCGGGCATGGCGTGGCGCTGGCGGTGCTGGGTCCAACCCAGCAGAACAGCGTCGGCAAGCTGGCCCTGTACGTGCTGCTGCTGGGCACGCTGCTGTTTTCCGGCAGCCTGGTGGCCGGCGCGTTGTGGCAGTTCAGCACCGGGTTGGCGCCGGTGGGCGGCACCGCCTTGATGCTGGGCTGGGCGGTCTACGGCTTCAACGCGCTGAGGCGCTGACATGCCCCGCTTCCGGCGCGGGTTCGACATTGACCAGGCGCACGACTGGCTGGCGCGGCGCGACCGCCGGCTGGGCGCGTGGATGAAGCGGCTGGGACTGATCGAAGCGCCACCCGGCTGGGCGCGCGGATTCGACCCGGTCGACGCGCTGGCCCGCGCGATCCTGTTCCAGCAGCTCAGCGGCAAGGCCGCCTCGACGATCGTGGGCCGGGTGGAAGCCGCCATCGGCAGCACCCGCCTGCACGCGGACACGCTGGCCCGCATCGACGATCCCGGCCTGCGGGTGTGCGGGGTGTCCGGCAACAAGGCGCTGGCCCTGCGCGACCTGGCCCGGCGCGAAGCGGCCGGTGAGATTCCCGACCTGCGGCGGATGTCGGTGATGCCGCACGACGCCATCATCGACGCGCTGGTGCCGATCCGCGGCATCGGTCGCTGGACGGTGGAGATGATGCTGATGTTCCGCCTGGGCCGCCCCGACATCCTGCCGATCGACGACCTGGGCGTGCGCAAGGGCGCGCAGCGGGTGGACAAGACCGAGCGGATGCCCACCCCGAAAGAGCTGGCGCTACGCGGCGAGAAGTGGGGCCCGTACCGGACCTACGCCAGCCTGTACCTGTGGCGGATCGCCGATTTCAGCGAGACGCCGATCGCGGCGACCAATCGCTCGCAGGGGTGATCCGGGCGATGCAGGGGCGGTGACACGCGTGGCGTGTCACTACGCGTCATCACCCGACAGAACCGCCTCGCCTGCACCAGTACCAGTGCCAGGGTTCGTAGACGATGCCGTGCGGATTGTCGCGGGGGTAACTCAGCCGGAACCCGTGCGCTGCCGCATGCGTCGTCAGCCAGGCGAACGCCGCTGTGCCCTCGAAGCTCTCCTCGGCCGGCGGCTCGCCCGGGCAGCTGATATCCAGCGCCCGCCCGCTGTGGTGTTCGCTGTAGCCCGGCGCGGCGTTGACCTGCAGGATGTCGGCCACTGCCATGCCACGCGCCCGTTTGCGCGCGAAGATGCCCAGCTGGTAGTCGTGGCTGCGGTAGCCGGAGATCGCCTCCAGCACCACCCCGTCGCGGGCGGCGTGCTGCTGCAGGCGCTGCCAGCAGAATGCAGCGCCCTGCTGCAGCCACAGCGGTCGCCGGTAACGATCAACGCCGGCCAGGGCCAGGCGCGCTGGTTCGGCTTCAAGGGCCAGCCCGGTATCGTCCTCATAGCGCCCGGCATCGATGCCCAGCGCCTGCAGGCGCTGCTCCAGCCCGCTGAGCGGCAGCACGGCGTCGGCGGCATGGCCGCGCTGGGTGCCATGCAGGGCCTGGTCGAGCGCATCCAGCGCCTCCTCGATGCCCGGTTCGCGCATCAGGTGCGGCACCAGCGGCAGCAGGCCGTGCACGGTCGCGGCCGCCAGGTACTGCCCGTCGCGTTTGCGCCGCAGCACCCAGCGTGCCTTGGCCAGCGCACGCGCGTCGGCGTTGCTGCGCGCGCGCAGCAGGCCGCCCGGCCACAGTTCGATGTCGGCGGTGTTGATCAGCAGGGCAGGGTAACGGCGCATGCGTCCAGCTTAGCGCGTCGCCTGCGCGTTCAGTGCATCCAGCAGCGCACGCGGGTGATCGGGGCTGAGCAGCAGCACGCGGTCGTCGCGCGTCGGCAGGTACAGCACCCGGCTGGGGTCGGTCACCAGGCAGAACGCCTTGCGCTTGCCCAGTCGGTAGTGGCCGGACTGGAACCCGGGCATGCCGAACCCGTTGATCTTCATGCCCGGCTTGAACTGGCTGTGCTCGGCCAGGTCGACGATGCGCGCCTGCTCCAGCTGCAGCGACGACACCGTCGTGCGGCGACGGTAGAAGGTGGAGGTCACCACCAGTTCGCCGTTTTCCAGCACGATGCGGCGGCGGAAGAACGCCCAGCTGAGCACGCCGCCCAGCACCAGCAGGAACGGGACGGTGATGGCCATGTCCATCGGCGTGCGTTGTTCCTGCAGGTGGGTGGTGACCAGCAGCACGGCCACGCCGAGCAGTGGCAGCCACAACCAGAGCAGTCGCCACAGCGGCGCGGGCGCGACCGCGAATGCAGTGGCGGGCACGGCCGCACTGCGGGCAGGCATCTCAGATCTCCTTCTTGAAGAACAGCAAGGCCACGCCCATTGGCGTGCCCTGCATCACGTTCACCAGCTCCCAGCCGAGTTGGCCCTGGCGGTTGAGTTCGGCCTGCAGGTCTTCCGGCTTCAGGCCGGTCCATGAGGGCTTCACTTCCACGGTGAGATAGCTCCAGCGTCTGCTCATTCCTTGCTCTCCGGATCAGGTGCGGGTTTGGGAAGGCGTCCAGCCTTGCGCAGTGCGTCGCGCAGCACGTACTCGATCTGCGCGTTCAGGCTGCGCAGCTCGTCATCGGCCCAGCGCTGCGCCGCCGCGAGTACGTCGGCATTGATGCGCAGCGGATAGGCTTTCTTTTCGCTCATGCTCAGTACAACGAACCGGCGTTGACGATCGGCTGGGTGCCGCGGTCCGAACACAGCACGGTCAGCAGGTTGCTCACCATGTGCGCCTTGCGCTCTTCATCCAGCTGCACCACGCCGTTCTTCTGCAGTTCGGCCAGGGCCATTTCCACCATGCCCACCGCGCCGGCCACGATCCGCGTGCGTGCGGCGATCACCGCATTGGCCTGCTGGCGCTGCAGCATGGCCTGGGCGATTTCCGGGGCGTAGGCCAGGTGGCTGATGCGGGCGTCGAGCACCTGCACGCCCGCGTCGGCCAGGCGTTCGGCCAGTTCGTCCTTGAGGTGCTGGGAAATCTCGGCGGCGTGGCTGCGCAGCGACAGCTGGCCGTCCTCGTGCTGGTCGTAGGGGTAGCTGGTGGCCATCGCACGCAGCGCCGACTCGGACTGGATGTGCACGAAGCTTTCGTAGTCGTCCACGTTGTAGACCGCCTCGGAGGCGTCCACCACCTGCCAGACGATGACCGCGGCGATCTCGATCGGGCTGCCGTCCAGTTCGTTGACCTTGAGCTTGCCGCTTTCGAAGTTGCGCACGCGCTGGCTGACCTTCTTCTTGCTGAAGAAGGGGTTGTTCCAGCGCAGGCCGTTGTCCTTCACGGTGCCGACGTACTTGCCGAACAGGCTCAGGACGGCGGCCTGGTTGGGCTGCACGGTATACAGGCCGGTCAGGCTGAACAGGGCGACCAGGCCGAGCAGCACGCCGCCGACGATCAGCAGCAGGTTGACGTTGCCGCGCTCGACGCCGGAGAAGAACAGCCACGCCGAGACCACCAGCAGGGCCAGTACGGCCAGCAGGAAGGGGATGCCGGAGAGGGAGGGGACGGGCTTTTCTTTCATGGCTGGGCATCCTTTGCGGGTCGGTTTCCTATAGTGATATCAATTTGATATCAGGTTTGCAAGTGCCGCCCGGGCTGGCCGGCCGGGCCGCGTCGCTGCTGGAACCGGCGGCCACGTCACGCCTGCACCTGTTGGCGCGCAGCCACGCAGGGCGTAGCTCTACAATTCCCCTCCCGCTCTGTCGTCCGGAACTCCACGATGATCACCCTTGGCACCCCGCTGTCTTCTTCCGCCACCCGTGTCCTGCTGCTGGGCTCGGGAGAACTGGGCAAGGAGGTGGCCATCGAACTCCAGCGGCTGGGGGTGGAAGTGATCGCGGCCGACCGCTACCCGAACGCGCCGGCGATGCAGGTGGCGCACCGATCGCACGTGATCGACATGCTGGATGCGATGGCGCTGCGCGCGTTGATCGCGGAGGAAAAGCCGCACCTGATCGTGCCGGAGATCGAGGCGATCCATACCGAAACCCTGGTCCAGCTGGAACAGGAAACCGGGCAGCGGGTAGTGCCGACGGCACGCGCGGCGCGGTTGACCATGGACCGCGAAGGGATCCGCCGCCTGGCGGCGGAAACGCTGGGGCTGCCGACCTCGCCGTACCGGTTCGTGGACACCGAGGCGGAGTACCGCGCGGCGGTGGCGGCGATCGGGCTGCCGTGCGTGGTCAAGCCGGTGATGTCCTCGTCCGGCAAGGGCCAGAGCACGCTGCGCGGGGAGGCGGACATCGCGCCGGCCTGGGAGTACGCGCAGACCGGCGGCCGTGCCGGTGCCGGTCGCTGCATCGTGGAAGGGTTCATCGACTTCGATTACGAGATCACCCTGCTGACCGTGCGCCATGCCGGGGGCACCTCGTTCTGCGCGCCGATCGGGCATTGGCAGAAGGACGGCGACTACCGCGAAAGCTGGCAGCCGCAGCCGATGTCGCCGGCGGCGCTGGCGCGGGCCGAGCAGATTTCGCAGGCGATCACCGATGACCTGGGTGGCTGGGGCCTGTTCGGGGTGGAGCTGTTCGTGAAGGGCGACGAGGTATGGTTCAGCGAGGTCTCGCCGCGCCCGCACGACACCGGGCTGGTGACGCTGGCGTCGCAGGAACTGAGCGAGTTCGCGCTGCATGCGCGCGCCATCCTGGGCCTGCCGATTCCGCTGATCCGCCAGAGCGGCCCGTCCGCGTCGTGCGCGATGCTGGCGCACGGCGAGGGCGTACCGGTCTTCAGCAACGTCGAGGCGGCCCTGGCGCATCCGGACACGGCGCTGCGCCTGTTCGGCAAGCCGAGCGTGCATGGGCACCGCCGGGTTGGGGTGACGCTGGCGCGGGCTGAGTCCATCGACGAGGCGCGGAAGATCGCGCGCGAGGCGGCGGAAGCGATCACGATCGAGTTGCGCGCGTAACGCGTTGGCGCCGTGCGCAACCCACGGTTGCGCACAAGGCGTTGGCGTCGTGCGCAACTCACGGTTGCGCGTAAGGCGTTGGCGTCGTGCGCAACCCACGGTAGGTATCGACCGTTGGTCGATACGCTCTTACCGCACGTCCACCCACACCAGGTGGTGGTCGCTGCCGTCGGCGATCTTCGCTTCAGGGCTTTCGTTGGCCGGCCAGAACACACCGCTGCCGACGTACGCGAACCCGGTCGACGGCAGCACGTAATCCAGCCGCATCGTGCCGGACTTCGGGCCGAAATCGCCGGTGGCGTGGAACGGCGCACCCTTCCGCACGATGCCCTTTTCGGCATAGGCCAGGCTGGTCTGTTCGGCACCCACGCTGCGCGGGGTCGGGTAACGCAGCACGCGCGGGTTTTCGATCAGTTCCACAATCGCCTCGTGGCGGCCGTCGCCGTCCACCGGGTCGTTGTTGAGGTCACCGAGGATGACGAAGCGGGCGTCCTGGGCGAGACCGCCGCACTGGCCACGGTCATCGCACAGCCAGGGCTTGTCGCCGGCCGACAGGTACTCCTGCCACAGCCGCAGTTCGTCATGGTTGCGCGCGGCGTTGCGTTTTTCCGGACCGTCGAACACCGGCGGAGTGGGGTGCGACACCAGCGCATGGACCACGCCATTGGGCGTGGTGACCGGCACGTCCCAATGCGACTTGGACGACAGCCGCAGCTGCGACCAGACGTGGTCGTTGTAGAAGGATGTGCCGGTGCGCGGGTCGATCGGGCGCAGGGCGCCGGGCAGGGTGCTCCACTTCAACAGCTGGAAGCTGCGCACCTTGGCCTCGTCGATCGGGTACCGCGACAGCACCAGCATGCCGTACTGGCCCGGGTGCAGGCCGTAGCCCCAGGCATCGTTGCCGCGGTTGCGGCCGTCGCCGCCGACCTGGCCGTTGTTGTCCAGGTCCAGCCCGCTCTGCACGCCGGTGTTGACCGGGGCCAGGTAGCGGTAGGCGAAATGCAGTGGTTCCCCGCCGCCGGGCTGGGCGACTTCCAGGTAGCGCTGCTGGAACAGGTCGGCGGCGCGGTGGGCGTCGTCGAAGTCGAATTCGTTGAGCAGCACCAGGTCCGGGCGGACCTGCTGCAGCACCGCGGCGATCTTGCGTGCGTGGGCGCTGTCGCCTTCGAGTTCGGCGATCAGCCCGCCGGTCTCGTCGCTGTACAGCGAGGTGTTGTAGGTGGCGATCCGCAGCGGCGCGGCGGTGGCATCCGGCATGGTGGCGGTCTGGGTCGGGGAATGGGCGCAGGCGCCGCAGAGCAGGGCCAGCGCAAGAATCAGGGGATGGGCTTTCATCCCGCTATTCTGCACGGGCGCGCGTTGCAATGGCGGGTCAAATGCCGTCGCGCGCGTCGTCGAACGCGTGCCAGCGGCGGCCGTCGTAGGCCTCCAGCGGGCGGAAGCGGCGCTTGTAGTCCATCTTGCGGTGGTCGCGGATCCAGTACCCCAGGTACAGGTGCGGCAGCTGCTCGCGCCGGGCCCAGGCGATCTGCTGCAGGATCGCGAAGGTGCCCAGCCCGCGCTGGGCGTGGTCCGGGTCGAAGAAGGTATAGACCGCCGACAGTCCGGTGGGGGTGACGTCGGTGACCGCCACTGCCAGCAGCGGGCCGCGATGGCCTTCCACGGCGGGGCCACGGATTTCCAGGAAGCGGCCCTGCGACCACTGCCCGATCAGGAACTGGTCGAACTCGTGCGGGCCATGCTCGTCCATGCCGCCCTGGGCATGGCGGTGGGTGAGGTAGCGGTGGTACAGGGCGAACTGCTCGTCGGTCTGTTCGGCGGCGACGATGCGGACTTCCAGGTCGTCGTTGCGTGCCAGGCAGCGCCGCTGGCTGCGGTCCGGGGCGAAGCGCGCCACCGGTACGCGCACCGACACGCAGGCGTGGCAGTTGGCGCAATGCGGGCGATAGACCAGGTCGCCGGAGCGGCGGAAGCCCCAGCTCAGCGCCATCGGGTAGAGCGTGCCCAGGCGCTGGTCGTGCGGGTCCAGCACCAGGTCGCGCGCAGCGCGTTCCGGCCAGTAGCCGCAGGGGTGGTCGCCGGTCTGGAACAGGCGCAGCTCGTCGTCGCGGTCGGTGTGGATCGCCATGCCCACAGCATAGCGCCGGGGCGTCGCAGGCGCCGCGACTGTCTGCCGGATTAACGCGGCCTTCCGCGCTGTCAACGCCGGCGCCGCCCGGGCGTTTTCTCTCCCGTGGGTGCCAAGGCACCACACGCAGATTCCCCCCTAGACACCCGGAGTGACCCATGCGCAACCGCAAACCCCTTCTGCTGCTGGCCCTGCTGATGACCACCGGCGCTGCCGGCCTGGCGGCGGCCGCCGATGCCCCGGCCCCGGCCGCCAAGCCGGGCCGCGCGACGCTGGATACCAATGGCGACGGCTTCGTTGATCGTGCCGAAGCCGCCAAGGCGCCACGCCTGGCCGGGAAGTTCGACAGCCTGGACGCCAACAAGGACGGCAAGCTGTCCCGCGAGGAACTGCCGCGCTGGCACGGCAAGCGCCACGGCCGCGGCCCGGGCGGCGCGCATGAGCGCCTGGAAAAGCTGGACGCCAACAAGGACGGTCGGATCAGCCGTGACGAAGCCAAGGCCGACCCGCGCCTGGCGGCCCGGTTCGACCAGATGGACATCAACAAGGACGGTTACCTGGACAAGACCGACCGCGAGCTGGGCATGAAGCAGCACCGTGACGCCTGGTTCGCCGCCGCCGACACCAACAAGGACGGCCAGCTCAGCAAGGCCGAGTTCGACGCGGCCAAGGGCCCGTTCGGTGGCCCGCGTGGCGCCAAGCCGCCGATGCCGCAGAAGCCGCGCTGACGTGGTGCCGGGCACTGCCCGGCAACCACGCAACGGCATCACCCAGCGACAACCAAAGCGCCGGTCCATGACCGGCGCTTTGCATCCGCCGCACACCCGGTTCGCACCCCCTCACACCCACCCCGCCATCCGCATGCTGTACACCAGCAGCGCGATCGTTCCCAGCGACACCCCCACCACCGCGCTGCGGCCATACATCATCTCGAACTTCCAATCGCGTCCGCTGCGCCCCGTCCGTGCCGCCCGTCGCGCGAGCAGGGGGGCCATCAGCCGCTGCAGGGTGACCACGCACTGGTAGTTGACCGCCGCCATTCCCAGCAGCAGGGCGGCCATGATCGACCACACCGGCGCATGCAGCAGGCTCAGCACCAGCACCGCCACGCTCATGCCCATGGCGGTCACCGTGCTCAGGTGCACCCAGCGCCGAACCTGGGCCCGCTCCAGCGGTGTTTCCGCGTAGCCGAGCAGGAATCGCCCGCCCAGGTAGCTGCCGACCGCACCGCCGGCCAGCCCGGCGAGGATCGCGCTGCCGGTGAACACGCCGGTCATGGCCGGGCTCTGGCCGAGCGCAGCGGTGAGCGAGCCCAAGGCGGTGGCGCCGGACACCGTCGCGCCCCCCAGACCCAGTTTTCCACTGCCCACGCTGGTGCCGACGATGATCGCGGCCGTAGCCGTGCCCGGCGCCGCAATCATGGCCATGGACACCACAGCGCTGGCAAACGCCGCGCTGGGCGCACTGCCGCGGGCGAACTCGCCGAACCGGCGCAGCATTTCCTCGCGCACGCTGGCCCGCGCGCGTGACAGGCGCTTGCGTACCGCCGCATCGCTCAGCCCCAGCAGATCGGCCACCTGCTGCGAGCGCTGGCCTTCGCGGTAATACAGCAGCAGCGTCTCGCGGCTGTCTTCGGGCAGCGCCGAGATGATCTCTTCGGCAGCCAGTTCTTCCTCCACCCGCTGCAGGTAGTCCGGCGCGCTCGGGCCGGGATCGGCGGCCATGCTGATCGCGATCTCGGCGGCCTCGCCCGACAGCGGCCGGCCGCGGTTGGCGCGCAGCCAGTCGCGGGCCAGGTTGCGGGTGATCTGACGCAGCCAGGGCAGGAAGCTGGCCGGGCTGTTGAGCTGGTTGAGCTGCTGCCAGGCCTTGATGAAGGCTTCCTGCGCGATGTCTTCGCTGGCCTGTACGTCGCGGGTGATCGCCAGTGCGATCGCGGTCACCGTGTTCTGGCAGGCCAGTACGATGCGGCCATAGGACTGCTGGCAGCCGCTGGCGGCTGCGGGCAGTTCACGGTCCAGCGTGTCGATCAGCAGCGTGGTCATGGCGTCGGTCCCGGTGGGTGGTGACAGCATGACGGGATGGGGCGGGAAATGTGACCGTCTGGCGGGGCGGGGTCGCGCGAGGGGCGCGGTAGAGCCGACTGTCAGTCGGCTGCTCTTCGTTCCGGCATCATGAGCGCCTGACAGGTGGCTTCGGCAGGGGGTAAACGTCGACCACACCATCGGCGTGGTGCGTTACGGTCTTCGGACGCTTGGGCCGCGCTGGCGCGCGGTTGCCGACTGACAGTCGGCATTACGAATTTTTACGTGCGCAGGGAGATCCGGATACGTCGGGTCGGCTCACGGTTGTTGGGTCGGAGGTGTGATCCGGACGCGGACCTCTTCTTCTTCCTGGGCAGGTGCCGGTTCGGCTGCCGGGGCCTGGGGGTGTGCCTGTTGCGTCTGTACCGGCGCAGCCGGGGGGGCGCTGCGGTGGCGCATCATCACGACCATCGCGACGGCGGCGATGACCAGCAGCAGGCCGATGCGGATGCGCCAGGCCCAGTTGCGGCGCGGCGCCACGTCGTCGACCTGGTCGCGGAAGGCGAACTCGGCGGTCGGATGGTCGCGGCGGGTGGTTTCCAGCAGGCGGGCGTCGCGCAGGATTTCGCGGGCGCGCGGCTGGTCGTTGGCATGCACCACCCACAGGGTCGGGTGGGTGCTGGCCTTGCTGGTGTCCAGGTAACTGAACTGGCTGCCGCGCTTGCTGTGGTACGAACGGCCGTTGGTGATGCGCACCTCGATACCGGCATCGCGCAGCAGCTGGGCCACGCCTTCCACGGTTTCCACGCGCTGGCTGGTGAAGATCTGACGCATATCGAATTATTCCTTGGCCGGTACGGCGGCGGCCGCGGCACTGTCATCCACCACGCGGATCAACCCTTCCTGCGCGGTGCTGGCGACGAGGATGCCGTTACGGGTGAAGAACTGGCCGCGTGCCAGCCCGCGCGAATCCTGCGCGCTGGGGCTGTCCAGCGAATACAGCAGCCAGTCGTCGGCGCGGAACGGGCGGTGGAACCAGATCGCATGGTCGAGCGAGGCCATCTGCACGTGCGGCTGGTAGTAGCTGATGCCGTGCGGGAAGGTCGCGGTACCCAGCAGGTGGAAGTCCGAAGCATAGGCCAGCAGCGCCTGGTGCAGCTCGGGCGCGTCACCAACCTTCTCGTTCAGGCGCAGCCACACCTGGTGGTAGGGCGGGCGCTTGGGCGGGTGCAGCTCATCGCGCGGGTACACGTGGCGGAACTCGAACGGACCACCGCGCGAGAGCCAGCGCTGCACCTTGATCGGCAGGCGTTCGAGCACCTCCGGCGGCAGCGGGCGGTTCGGTTCGATGTCTTCCGGCTGCGGCACTTCCGGCATCTTGTGCTGGTGTTCGGCGCCGCTCTCGGCCTGCTGGAACGAAGCCGCGCAGAAGAAGATCACCTTGCCGTGCTGGATCGCGGTGACCCGGCGCACCGAGAAGCTGCCGCCGTCACGGGTGCGGTCCACGTCATAGACGATGGGGTGGTCGATATTGCCGGCACGCAGGAAGTAGGCGTGCAGCGAGTGCACGTGGCGACCGTTGTCGACCGTGGCCTGCGCCGCCGACAGCGCCTGGCCCAGCACCTGGCCGCCGAACACGTACTTGGTGCCGATGTCGCGGCTCTGGCCGCGGAACAGGTTGTCTTCCAGGCGCTCGAGCGTGAGCAGGTCGATCAGCTCGGAAACGACGGGTTCTTGCGTGTCGTTCAAGGGACGGGGCCAATAGGGAGCAGGCGCCGATTATAGCCGGGCGGTGTGCCGACCAACGGTCGGCACCTACCGGGGTGACGCACGACCGTAGGCCGTTCGGCCGGGGTGACGCACGACCGTAGGCCGTTCGACCGGGGTGACGCACGACCGTAGGCCGTTCGGCCGGGGTGACGCACGACCGTAGGCCGTTCGGCCGGGGTGACGCACGACCGTTGGTCGTTCGGCCGGGGTGACGCACGACCGTTGGTCGTTCGACCGGGGTGACGCACGACCGTAGGCCGTTCGGCCGGGGTGACCACGACCGTTGGTCGTTCGACCGGGGTGACGCACGACCGTTGGTCGTTCGACCGGGGTAGCGCACGACCGTTGGTCGTGCGGCGGCGCCCGGCGCCGGGCTTTTACCCCTTCCCCAACCGCGTCGCCAGCGCGTGCAGGGCATTCTGCGCATCCGGCGCGAACCAGGCCTCGACGAACCGGTGCAGCTGGATCAGCTCCGGGTCCAGCGCCTCGTGCAGGTCCACCCGGGCAGTAGCGCGGGTCAGCAGCATCGGCTGGCGCGGCTGCGCCAGCAGACGCTGCAGCCAGGCCAGCGCCCGCGGCACCACCTGGTCGCCGTCGGCCAGCTCGTCCACCAGCCCGATCTGCAGCGCCTGCTCGGCCGGCACCAGCGCGCCGGTGGTCAGCAGCACGCTGGCCCGGTGCGGGCCGACCACGCGGCGCAGAAGGCGCTGGATGCCCTCCGGCGCCACCAGCCCGACCTGCACTTCGTTCAGCCCGATCCCATACGGCTTGGCCGGATCCACGCTGCGCGCCATCACCCGGTAATCGCAGCACAGCGCCAGCACGCAGCCACCGGCCGGGGCGTGCCCGGTCAGCGCGGCCACCACCGGAATGCGGCTCTGCGCGATGGTGCGCACCGCGCCGAAGAACGCGTTCCAGCTGTCCAGCAGCTTGTGCTTGTCCTCGCCGTGCGAGAGCAGGTGCGGCACATCCATGCCGCCGGTGAAGATGCGTTCGCTGCCCGAGAGGATCACCCCGTGCGCGTCCTCGGCCATCGCCAGTTCCACTTCGTGGATCAGCTGGCGGCACAGCTCGGTGTCCAGCGCATTGACCGGCGGCCGGGCCAGCCGCAGCTCGCGGATGTCGCCGTGGTTGATCACCTCGATAAGCGTCGTCATGCTGCGATCTCGTTGCGGGCAGGGAACTGAGGCGATGATAACCAAACCATTCGTGTGCGTACTGTTGGGGTTGGGCGTGGCTGCATCGCTGGGGGCGGCCGAGCCGTCATGCGTGACGGTGCGCGAAGGCTGGGTGCGGTTGCCGCCGCCGGGGGTGCCGATGGCGGCGGGCTACGGCGAGATCCACAACGGCTGCAGGGCGCCGGTGGCGGTGGTGGCGGCCGGCAGCAAGGCCTTCGGCGACGTTTCCCTGCATGAAACCACGCTGGTCGATGGCGTCAGCAGGATGCGCGCGGTGGAGCGGTTGCCGATCGCGCCGGGGGCAAGCGCGGTGCTCAAGCCCGGTGGCCTGCACCTGATGTTGATGCAGCCGGACGTGGCGTTGGAAGCGGGCAAGGCGTTGCCGGTGCGGCTCAGCCTGGAAGACGGGCGCAAGGTCGACGCCACGTTGGTTGTGCGGACGCCCTGATCATGGCGCCCGGCGCGTTGCGCCGCCGCCCGACCAACGGTCGGGCGCTACCGGGCAGGGTAGCCCGTACCGACCGGCAAACCCCGGTAGGTGCCGACCGTTGGTCGGCACGCCTTCGCGGGTACGGACCGTCGGTTGGTACGCCCTGGTAGGTGCCGACCGTTGGTCGGCACGCCTTAACGGGTACGGACCGTCGGCCGGCACACCCTGGTAGGTGCCGACCGTTGGTCGGCACACGCTCAGCTGCAGGCCGCGCGCAGCGCGTCCGGCAGCGGGGCGCTCTTGCCGGTCTGGGTATCCATCCACACCACCACCACGTTGCCGTCCGAATACAGCGTGCTGTCGTTCTTCTGGTCCACGATGCGGTGGCCGATGGTCACGCTGCTGTTGCCCAGGCGTTCGACGAACAGCTCCACCACGATGTCGTTGGGCCACACGATCGGCAGGCGGTAGTTGACGTTGGTCGCCGCCACCACCGGGGCGATCCGGTCGGTCATCGCCACGCCTTCCACGCCCAGCATCCAGCGCACGCGCGCCTCTTCCAGGTAGGAAATGTACTTGGCGTTGTTGACGTGGCCCATGCTGTCCATGTCGCGCCAGCGCACGCTGATCGGTACGCGGGCAATGATCTTGTGTTCGTCGCTCATTACTTCTTCTTCGCCTTCGTGGTCTTGGCAGGGCTGGTCTTGCTGGGGATGGTCGCACGCTTGGCGGCCACCGCCTTCTTGGCCACCTTGGCCGGCTTCTCCGGCTTGGCCTTGCGCGGCGGGCGGGCGTCGGGCTTGTTGGCCACCGCCGCCGGGCGTTCCGGGCGCGCGCTGACCGACGGCAGCATCTTGGCCAGGAACTGGCCGGTGTACGACGCCGGGTGCGCGGCCACGTCTTCCGGCGTGCCGGTGACCAGGATGGTGCCACCGCGGTGACCGCCCTCCGGACCCAGGTCCACGATCCAGTCCGCGGTCTTGATCACGTCCAGGTTGTGTTCGATCACCACCACCGTGTTGCCTTCGTCGCGCAGCTTGTGCAGCACGCCGAGCAGCGCTTCGATGTCGTGGAAGTGCAGGCCGGTGGTCGGCTCGTCCAGGATGTACAGCGTGCGCCCGGTGTCGCGGCGCGACAGTTCCTTGGACAGCTTCACGCGCTGCGCTTCGCCACCGGACAGCGTGGTCGCGCTCTGGCCCAGCTTGATGTAGCTCAGGCCCACGTCGACCAGCGTTTCCAGCTTGCGGGCGATGCTCGGCACCGGCTCGAACAGCTTCAGCGCATCTTCGACGGTCATCTGCAGCACGTCGTTGATGTTGTAGCCCTTGTACA
The DNA here is from genome assembly GCF_044543385.1 of Stenotrophomonas sp. NPDC077420. Lineage (NCBI taxonomy): Bacteria > Pseudomonadati > Pseudomonadota > Gammaproteobacteria > Lysobacterales > Lysobacteraceae > Stenotrophomonas > Stenotrophomonas sp. NPDC077420. Next base: position 19,864 of record NZ_JBITVZ010000014.1, on the reverse strand, counting down.
GGATCTCCAGCGTTTCCCGGTTGTAGCGCTTGCCGTGGCACACATCGCAGGGCACGTACACGTCCGGCAGGAAGTGCATTTCCACCTTGATCAGGCCATCGCCCTGGCACGCTTCGCAGCGGCCGCCGCGCACGTTGAAGCTGAAACGGCCCGGCGAATAGCCGCGCGCACGTGCTTCGGGCACCTGCGCGTACAGCTCGCGCAGCGGCGTGAACAGGCCGGTGTAAGTGGCCGGGTTCGAGCGCGGGGTGCGCCCGATCGGCGACTGGTCGATGTCCACCACCTTGTCGAACAGGTCCAGCCCGTCCACCGACGTGTACGGCGCGATCGGATGCGAGGAGCCGTTGATCTCGTTGGCGGCCAGCGAGAACAGGGTGTCGTTGATCAGCGTCGACTTGCCCGAACCGGACACACCGGTGATGCAGGTCAGCAGGCCCGACGGAATGTCCAGGTCCACACCCTTGAGGTTGTTGCCGCTGGCCCCGCGCAGGTGCAGGGTCATCTTCGGGTTCGGCTTGTGCCGGCGCGCCGGGATCTCGATCGCGCGCTTGCCCGACAGGTACTGGCCGGTCAGCGAACGCGGTGCGTCCAGGATGTCCTGCAGCGTGCCCTGGCCGACGATTTCGCCACCGTGCACGCCCGCGCCCGGACCGATGTCCAGCACGTAGTCGGCCAGGCGGATCGCATCTTCGTCATGCTCGACCACGATCACCGTGTTGCCCAGGTCGCGCAGGCGGGTGAGGGTACCCAGCAGGCGCTCGTTGTCGCGCTGGTGCAGGCCGATGGACGGCTCGTCGAGCACGTACATCACCCCCACCAGGCCGGCGCCGATCTGGCTGGCCAGGCGGATGCGCTGCGCTTCACCACCGGACAGGGTGTCGGCCTTGCGCTCCAGGGTGAGGTAATCCAGGCCCACGTCGACCAGGAAGCCCAGGCGCTCGCCGATCTCCTTGACGATCTTGCCGGCGATCTCGCCGCGCCAGCCGGGCAGGGTCATGCCGCTGAAGAACTTCAGCGCTTCATCGATCGGCAGCACCACCAGTTCCGGCAGCGCACGGTCGGCCACGAACACGTTGCGCGCGGCGCGGTTCAGGCGCTGGCCCTGGCACTCGGGGCAGTTGCGTTCGCTGATGTACTTGGCCAGCTCTTCGCGCACCGCCGCCGATTCGGTTTCCTTGTAGCGGCGTTCCAGGTTCGGAATGATGCCCTCGAAGCGATGCTTGCGCTGGGTGCGCCCACCGGCTTCGGTGAAATAGGTGAAGGTGATGGTGTCATCGCCGCTGCCGTACAGCACGGCCTTGCGCACCGGCTCGGACAGGCTCTGCCACGGCGCGTCCACGTCGAACTTGTAGTGCTTGGCCAGCGAGGCGATCAGCTGGAAGTAGTACGCGTTGCGGCGGTCCCAGCCGCGCACGGCACCGGCCGACAGCGACAGCTCCGGGTGCACCACCACGCGCGAGGGGTCGAAGAATTCGGCCATGCCCAGGCCATCGCAGCCCGGGCAGGCGCCCACCGGCGAATTGAACGAGAACAGGCGCGGTTCCAGCTCCGGCAGCGAGTAGTCGCAGACCGGGCAGGAGTACTTGGACGAGAACAGCACCGGCTCGGCGCCTTCCACGTCCAGCGACTGCACCGAAACCATGCCGTCGCCCAGCTTCAGCGCGGTTTCGAAGCTTTCGGCCAGGCGCTGCTTGATGTCCTCGCGCGGGCGGAAGCGGTCGATCACCGCTTCGATGGTGTGCTTCTGGCGCAGCGCCAGTGGCGGCACCGCGTCGATTTCATGCAGCACGCCGTCCACCCGCACGCGCACGAACCCCTGCGCGCGCAGCTGGTCGAACACCTGGGCATGCTCGCCCTTGCGCTCGCGGATCACCGGGGCCAGCAGCATGTAGCGCTGCTCCGGGTCCAGGGTGAGCACGTGGTCGACCATCTGGCTCACGGTCTGCGCTTCCAGCGGGTAGCCGTGGTCCGGGCAGCGCGGGCTGCCGACGCGGGCGTAGAGCAGGCGCAGGTAGTCGTAGATTTCGGTGATCGTGCCCACGGTCGAGCGCGGGTTGTGCGAGGTCGACTTCTGCTCGATCGAGATCGCCGGGGACAGGCCTTCGATATGGTCCAGGTCCGGCTTTTCCATCACGCTCAGGAACTGGCGGGCATAGGCCGACAGCGACTCCACGTAGCGACGCTGGCCTTCGGCGTAGATGGTGTCGAACGCCAGCGACGACTTGCCCGAGCCGGACAGGCCGGTGATGACAATCAGCTTGTCGCGGGGCAGGTCGAGATCGATGTTCTTGAGGTTGTGCGTCCGCGCGCCGCGGATGCGGATGAAATCCATCGCCATGGGGGATCCGTTGAAAGTGGGGCAAGCGGAGACGGCAATCGGTCAGCCTACCGAGCTTGGGATTTGGGGGCAATCAGCGACATTGCCAGCCCTGTGTCTCATCTGGTGCGACCGGCCGGGCCTGAACCTGAACAGGGTTCAGCCTGACCGGCGTCAGAGAAGGGGGTGGGTTGACCCGGGGTGGGGGAAGTCATTAAAATCCCGCTTCTGTCCGCCCTCGACGGCGGCAGTCCATAGACCACAATAACTACAGAGGAAGTCTGGTCATGTACGCAGTACTGGTAACCGGCGGTAAGCAATACCGCGTGGCGCAGGGCGAAACGCTCCGCGTTGAAAAGCTCGAAGCCGACGTTGGCAACGAGATCAAGTTCGAAGAAATCCTGCTGCTGGGCGACAGCGACGGCATCAAGCTGGGCGACGCGCTGAACGGCGCCTCGGTCACCGCCAAGGTCGTGTCCCAGGGTCGTGCCGACAAGGTCCGGATCATCAAGTTCCGTCGCCGCAAGCACCACATGAAGCGCCAGGGTCACCGTCAGTACTACACCGAAATCGAGATCACCGGCATCGCCGGTGGCAAGAAGTAATAAGGAGAAGCAGTCATGGCACATAAAAAGGGCGTAGGCTCCTCGCGCAACGGTCGCGACTCCAACCCGAAGTACCTCGGCGTCAAGATCTTCGGTGGCCAGGCCATCGATGCCGGCAACATCATCGTGCGTCAGCGCGGCACCCAGTTCCATCCGGGCGCCGGCGTCGGCCTCGGCCGTGACCACACCCTGTTCGCGCTGGTCGACGGCAAGGTGGAGTTCTCGGTGAAGGGCCCGAAGAAGCGTCGTACCGTCAGCGTCGTCGCCGAAGCCTGATCTTCGCGATACGCAGGCGCCGCCCCCGCCCCGGCGTGGGGCCGCCGACGAAAGCCCCGCTTCGGCGGGGCTTTTGTTTTTCACGTTAGACTCTGCGGTCGGGCGCTTTCCCTGCCCACCGCCTCCAGTTGGCATCCAGAACCATGAAACTTGTAGACGAAGCAGAAATCCAGGTTACCGCCGGCAATGGCGGCAACGGCTGCGTCGGTTTCCGTCGCGAGAAGTTCATTCCGCTGGGCGGCCCGGACGGCGGCGACGGCGGCAATGGCGGCAGCGTGTACATCCGCGCCGACGAAAACCTCAATACCCTGGTCGACTTCCGCCACGAGCGCATCTTCAAGGCGCAGCGCGGCGAGAACGGCATGGGCCGCCAGGCCTACGGCAAGGGCGGCGAAGACCTGATCATCACCGTGCCGGTCGGCACCGTGGTGATGAACGTGGCCACCGACGAAGTCATCGGCGACCTCACCCAGCACGACGACATCCTGCTGGTGGCCAAGGGCGGCAAGGGCGGCCTGGGCAACATGCACTTCAAGAGCTCCACCAACCGCTCGCCGCGCCAGTCGCTGCCGGGCGAAGAGGGTGAAGAGCGCCTGCTCAAGCTGGAGCTGAAGCTGCTGGCCGACGTGGGCCTGCTGGGCTTCCCCAATGCCGGCAAGAGCACCCTGATCCGCGCCGTGTCCGCGGCTACCCCGAAGGTGGCCGATTACCCGTTCACCACGCTCTACCCCAACCTGGGCGTGGTGCGCGTGGAGAACTACCGCAGCTTCGTGATCGCCGACATTCCCGGCCTGATCGAGGGCGCCGCCGACGGTGCCGGCCTGGGCGCGCAGTTCCTGCGCCACCTGCAGCGCACCCGCCTGCTGCTGCATCTGGTGGACATTTCCCCGATGGAAGGCGGCGTGGAGATCTCGCCGATCGAGCAGGTCCGTGCGATCGAGCGCGAGCTGGAGAAGCACGACCCGGAACTGCTGGAAAAGCCGCGCTGGCTGGTGCTGAACAAGGCCGACCTGATGTTCGAGGACGAGGCCAAGGCCGCGGCCGAGAAGATCGTCGCCGAACTGGGCTGGACCCAGCCGTGGTACCTGGTCTCGGCGCTGGGCCGTGAAGGCACCTGGCCGATCATGACCAACATCATGGCCTTCTTCGACCGCCAGAAGGAAGACGAAGCGGATGCGCGCAACGCGCTCTGACGCTGACGGTGCTTCCTCGGGAAAGCCGGCTTCGGCCGGGTTTTTCTGTGGGGCAGGGCACGCAAAAAACCCGGCCGGGGCCGGGTTCTTTTCCTGCACGCCGCGCGTGGCGCGGCGTCGCAGCGCCGTATCAGGCGGCCTTGAGGGCCTTGATGCGCGCGGTCAGGCGGCTCTTGTGGCGAGCGGCCTTGTTCTTGTGGATCAGACCACGCGAGCTGAAACGGTCGAGGATCGGCTGGGCGACGGCAAAGGCTGCCTCGGCGCCGGCGGCATCGTTGGCATCCAGAGCCTTGATCACCTTCTTGACAGCGGTGCGCAGCATCGAACGCTGAGCCGTATTGCGCGCGTTGCGCACGACGGTCTGCTTGGCGCGCTTCTTGGCGGACTTGATATTGGCCACAGTGGTGGTTTCCTGAAAAATCGGTGTAATGGGAACAGCAAGCTGGAAAGTATGATGGCTCGAAAAATGTACGTCAAGTCAATTGTCAAGAGGAAACACGGGTGAGTTCACCAAGGATGTTGCGCGGGTTGCTGTCCTTCAGCAGCATGACCATGATTTCGCGTGTGCTGGGGCTGGTCCGCGACCTGGCCGTGACCACCACGTTCGGCACCAATGCGGTGACCGACGCCTTCTGGGTGGCCTTCCGGGTGCCCAACTTCCTGCGCCGCCTGTTCGCCGAGGGCTCGTTCGCCACGGCCTTCGTGCCGGTGTTCACGGAAGTGAAGGAAACCCGCTCGCATGACGAGCTGCGCGAGCTGATGTCGCGGGTTGCCGGCACCCTGGGCGCAGTGCTGATGCTGGTGACCGCGCTGGCGCTGATCTTCGCACCGCAGCTGGCCACGCTGTTCTCAAGCGGGGTGGAGACCGACCCGGCCAAGCATGGCCTGCTGGTCGACCTGTTCCGGCTGACCTTCCCGTTCCTCCTGTTCGTGTCGCTCACCGCGCTGGCGGGGGGCGCCCTGAACAGCTTCCAGCGCTTTGCGATGCCGGCGCTGACCCCGGTCATCCTCAACCTGTGCATGATCGCCGGCGCGCTGTGGCTGGCACCCCGGCTGGGCGGCACCCCGGAAAAGCAGATCCTGGCGCTGGGCTGGGCGATGCTGGCGGCGGGCGTGCTGCAGCTGCTGTTCCAGCTGCCCTCGCTGCACGGCATCAACCTGCTGACCCTGCCGCGCTGGGGCTGGCGCCATCCGGGCGTGCGCAAGGTGCTGACCCTGATGGTGCCGACCCTGTTCGGTTCCTCGGTGGCGCAGATCAACCTGCTGTTGGACACGGTGATCGCGGCCAAGCTGACCGACGGTTCGCAGTCCTGGCTGTCGCTGGCCGACCGCTTCCTGGAACTGCCGCTGGGCGTGTTCGGGGTGGCGCTGGGCACGGTGATCCTGCCGGCGCTGGCCCGCCACCATGTCAGTACCGACAAGGCCGGGTTCTCCAGCGCGCTGGACTGGGGCCTGCGCACCACGCTGCTGATCGCCGTGCCGGCCATGCTCGGCCTGCTGCTGTGCGCCGAGCCGTTGATCGCCACGCTGTTCCAGCACGGCCAGTTCACCCCGTTCGACACCCGCATGACCGCGCTGTCGGTGTATGGCTTGAGCCTGGCGCTGCCGGCCTTCGCCCTGCTGAAAGTGGTGCTGCCGGCGTTCTACGCCCGCCAGGACACCCGCACCCCGGTGCGGGCCGGCCTGGTCGCGCTGGTGGCCAACATGGTCTTCAACTTCATCCTGCTGGCGGTGCTCTACCACCTGATGGTGCCCGAGGCGCTGAAGGCGCAAGGCGTATGGGTGGCCCTGGGCAAGCAGCCGGGCCTGCATCTGGCGCTGGGCATCGCCAGCGCGCTGTCCAGCTACCTGAATCTCGGCCTGCTCTGGTATTGGCTGGGCAAGACCGACGTCTACCAGCCCAAGCCCGGCTGGGCCGGCTATGTGACCCGCCTGGGCCTGGCCTGTGCGGCCATGGTGGCGGTGCTGCTGGGCCTGCTGCACCTGATGACCGACTTCACCGACATGGACAAATGGCACCGCATCGGCAACCTGGCCCTGCTGGTCGGCGGCGGCGGCCTGACCTACCTGTTCGCCCTGGTTGCCCTGGGCTTCCGCCCGCGCCACCTGCGCGAGCATTGATCCACGACCCGATCGCCACCACCTGTAGAGCCACGCCCTGCGTGGCTGCTTCCCTTCAACGCCCGGCTATACTTGAGGGTCATGCATTGCAACACAGTGGCCCGGGTGGGCCGGATCTCCATCAGATGAGCACCTTGTTCCGATCCATCGAAGGCGGGCGTTTGTTCCCGCACGGAAGCGTGGTCTGCATCGGCGCATTCGACGGCCTGCACCTGGGCCATCGTGCGCTGGTGCGGCATGCGGTGGCGCGTGCCCGCGCGCTCGGCGTGCCGGCCGTGGCGGTCGCCTTCGAACCGCTGCCGCGCGAGTACTTCGCCCAGGGCGAACCGCCGCCGCGGCTGACCCTGGCCCGCGACAAGGTGGCCCTCCTGCGCGATTTCGGCGCCGATGCCATCGGCCTGCTGCGCTTCGATGCGCGCATGGCCGCCATGCCTGCTGAAACCTTTGTCGAACAGCTGCTGGCCCAGCGCCTGGGCGCCCGCGAAGTGTGGATCGGTCCGGAATTCTGCTTCGGCAACCGCCGTCGCGGCGACCTGGCCCTGCTGCAGGCCATGGGCGAACGGCTGGGCTTCAGCGCCGGCGAAATCGAAGCAGTGGACCTGCACGGCGACCGCATTTCCGCCACCCGCATCCGCCAGCTGCTGCGCGACGGCGACTTTACCCGCGCCGCCGACCTGCTCGGTCGTCCCTATGCGATCAGCGGGCGGGTCGTGCGCGGGCGCCAGCTCGGCCGCACCCTGGGCTTCCCCACCGCCAACCTGCGCTTCCCGAAGACGCCGGCGCTCGCGGGCATCTACGCCACCTGGGTGCACGGGGTGTTCGACCAGCCGTGGCCGTCGGTGTCCAGCTTCGGCACCCGTCCTACCGTGGACGGCGTGGAGCCGCTGCTGGAAGCGCACCTGTTCGATTTCCAGGGCGACCTGTACGTTCGGCACATTGAAGTCGAGTTCGTGGCCAAGCTGCGCAACGAAGAAAAGTTCCACGACCTGGCGGCACTGACCGACCAGATGCACCGTGACGCCGATCAGGCCCGTCACATCCTTTCCGAACACAGATTGCGAGCCACTGCGTGAGCCAGGACTACAAAGCCACCCTTCATCTGCCGGCCACCGAATTCCCGATGCGCGGCGACCTGCCCAAGCGCGAGCCGGGCATTCTGTCGCGCTGGGAGGACGAGGGCCTGTACGCCCGCCTGCGCGAAAACGCGCAGGGTCGCCCGCTGTTCGTGCTGCACGACGGCCCGCCGTACGCCAACGGCCAGATCCACCTGGGCCATGCGGTCAACAAGATCCTCAAGGACATCATCGTCAAGTCGCGCTACCTGGCCGGCTTCGATGCGCCCTACGTGCCGGGCTGGGATTGCCATGGCCTGCCGATCGAAATCGCGGTCGAAAAGAAGTGGGGCAAGGTCGGCGTCAAACTGGATGCCGTGGCGTTCCGCCAGAAGTGCCGCGAATACGCCGAAGAGCAGATCGAGCTGCAGCGCCGCGACTTCAAGCGCCTGGGCGTGATCGGCGATTGGGACAACCCGTACAAGACCCTGAGCTTCGATTTCGAGGCCAATGAAATCCGCGCGTTGTCGAAGATCTTCGCCAACGGCCACATCGTGCGCGGCGCCAAGCCGGTGCACTGGTGCTTCGACTGCGGTTCGGCGCTGGCCGAAGCGGAAATCGAGTACCAGGACAAGACCTCGCCGGCCATCGACGTGGCCTACGTGGCGCGCGACAGCGCACAGCTGGCCGCGCGCTTCGGCGTGACCCTGCCGGCCGATGTCGAGGTCGCCGTGCCGATCTGGACCACCACCCCGTGGACCCTGCCAGCGTCGCTGGCGGTGTCGCTGGGCGCGGACATCCAGTACGCGCTGGTCGAAGGGCCGGCCCACAATGGCAAGCGTCGCTGGCTGGTGATCGCCGCCAGCCTGGCCGAGCGCGCGCTGCGCCGCTATGGCGTGGAGGAGGTGCTGGCGCACGGCCATGCCGCCGGTGCCGCGCTGGAAAACCTGCTGCTGGCCCACCCGTTCTACCCGCAGCGCGACATCCCGCTGCTCAACGGCGCGCATGTGTCCGATGAAGACGGTACCGGTGCGGTGCACACCGCCCCCGGCCACGGCCAGGAAGACTTCGTGGTCAGCCAGCAGTACGGGCTGATGGACACCTACACCGCCGCGCAGATCAACCCGGTCGACGGCCGTGGCGTGTACCTGCCATCCACCCCACCGGCCGGCGAGGTGGTGCTGGCCGGCGTGCACCTGTGGAAGGCGCAGCCGCTGATCGTGGACGTGCTGCGCGACTCGGGCGCGCTGCTGGCGTTCGTGGAAATCGTGCACAGCTACCCGCACTGCTGGCGCCACAAGACGCCGGTGGTGTTCCGTGCCACCCCGCAGTGGTTCATCTCGATGGAGAAGGCCAACCTGCGCAGCGACGCGATGGCCGCCATCGACAACGTCGGCTGGTTCCCGAGCTGGGGCAAGGCGCGCATCGGCAGCATGGTCGACGGGCGCCCGGACTGGTGCATCAGCCGCCAGCGCACCTGGGGCGTGCCGATCGCACTGTTCACCCACCGCGAAACCGGCGAGCCGCATCCGCGCACCGTGGAACTCATGCTGCAGGTGGCCGACCGCGTGCAGCAGGACGGCATCGACGTCTGGTATGCGCTGGACGCCGCCGAACTGCTGGGCGATGACGCCGCGCACTACGAGAAGGTCACCGACATCCTGGATGTCTGGTTCGACTCGGGTGTCACCCATGAAGGCGTGCTGCTGGAGCGTGGCTTCGGCAAGCCGGCCGACCTGTACCTGGAAGGCTCGGACCAGCACCGCGGCTGGTTCCAGTCCTCGCTGCTGACCGGCGTGGCCATCGACAGGCACGCGCCCTACAAGCAGTGCCTCACCCACGGCTTCACCGTGGACGAGAACGGCCGCAAGATGTCCAAGTCGCTGGGCAACGGCATCGAGCCGCAGGACATCATGAAGACCCTGGGCGCGGACATCCTGCGCCTGTGGATCGCCTCGGCCGACTACAGCAATGAAATGTCGCTGTCGCAGGAAATCCTCAAGCGCAACGCCGACGCCTACCGCCGCCTGCGCAACACCGCGCGCTTCCTGCTCGGCAACCTGGACGGTTTCGATCCCGCCCAGCATCTGGTCGCTCCCGCCGACATGGTCGCGCTGGACCGCTGGATCGTGCATCGCGCCTGGGAAGTGCAGGAGAAGATCAAGGCGGCCTACACCGGCTACAACATGGCCGAGATCGTGCAGCTGCTGCTGAACTTCTGCAGCGTCGACCTGGGCTCGCTGTACCTGGACGTGACCAAGGACCGGCTGTACACCATGCCGACCGACTCGCGTGGCCGCCGTTCGGCGCAGACCGCGATGTACCACATCGCCGAAGCGTTCACCCGCTGGGTGGCGCCGATCCTGACCTTCACCGCCGACGAGCTGTGGGGGTACCTGCCCGGCGCGCGCAAGGACAACGTGCTGTTCGCCACCTGGTACGAGGGCCTGGCCCCGTTGCCGGCCGACGCCCCGTTGAACGCGGCCGACTTCGACCAGCTGCTGGCCCTGCGCGAGCAGGTGGCCAAGGTGCTGGAGCCGATGCGCGCCAACGGCGCCATCGGGGCCGCGCTGGAAGCGGAAATCACCGTCGCCGCCAGCGAAGACACCGCGGTGCGTTGGCAGCCGCTGGCCGATGAGCTGCGCTTCCTGTTCATCAGTGGCGACGTCAGCGTGCGCCCGGCGACCACCGACGAGGTGTTCGTCAGCGCGCAGCCGACCAGCAAGCAGAAATGCGTGCGCTGCTGGCACTACCGCGCCGACATCGGCACGGTGGCCGCCCACCCGGAACTGTGCGGTCGTTGCGCAAGCAACGTCGACGGTGCCGGCGAAGACCGGAAGTGGTTCTGATGGCCGCCCCGCGTCCGCGCCCGAGCGCGCTGGTGTGGCTGGTGCTGTCGGCCGCCATCATCATCCTCGACCAGTGGAGCAAGGCCTGGGTGCTGTCCAGCCTGCCCGAGTTCCAGCCGGTCACGGTCATCGACGGGTTCTGGAACTGGTACCGCACCTACAACACCGGCGCGGCGTTCAGTTTCCTGAGCGACGCCGGCGGCTGGCAGCTGTGGTTCTTCACCGCGCTGGCGGTGGGCATCAGCGGCCTGATGGCGTTCTGGCTCTCGCGCACCCCGCGCGCCCACTGGCGCAGCGCGGTGCCGTACGCGCTGGTGATCGGCGGCGCGATCGGCAACGTGATCGACCGCCAGGTGCACGGCCACGTGGTCGATTTCATCCAGTGGTACGTGGGTGAGCACTACTGGCCCGCGTTCAACATCGCCGACGCCGCCATCGTGGTCGGTGCCATCGGCATCGCCGTGTTCGGCCTGTTCGACGGCAAGGCCGCCAAAAAGGCGGATAATGCCAATCCGTAACCACCCGCCGGCGGCTGCCGGGAGACCTGTCTGATGGATGTGCTGCTCGCCAACCCGCGTGGATTCTGTGCCGGTGTCGATCGTGCGATCGAGATCGTCAAGCGCGCGATCGAAACGCTGGGCGCGCCCATCTACGTGCGCCATGAAGTGGTGCACAACCGCTTCGTGGTGGACGACCTCAAGCAGCGCGGCGCGATCTTCGTTGAAGAACTCGACGAAGTGCCCGATGGCAACACGGTGATCTTCAGCGCCCATGGCGTTTCCCAGGCCGTGCGCCAGGAAGCCGACCGTCGTGGCCTGAAGGTGTTCGACGCCACCTGCCCGCTGGTGACCAAGGTGCACTTCGAAGTGGCGCGACACTGCCGCGCCGGCCGCGACGTGGTGCTGATCGGCCACGCCGGTCACCCGGAAGTGGAAGGCACCATGGGCCAGTGGAAGCAGGAAGCCGGCAGCGGCACCATCTATCTGGTGGAGGATGTGGAGCAGGTGGCCACGCTGGAACTCAACCAGCCGGACAACTTCGCCTACACCACCCAGACCACGCTCTCGGTGGACGACACCCGCGGCATCATCGACGCACTGCGCGCGCGTTTCCCGGCGATGCAGGGCCCGAAGAACGACGACATCTGCTACGCCACGCAGAACCGCCAGGACGCCGTGCGCGACCTGGCCAAGCGCTGCGACCTGGTGCTGGTGGTGGGCTCGCCGAACAGTTCCAACTCCAACCGCCTCAGCGAACTGGCCCGCCGCGACGGCGTGGAAAGCTACCTGATCGACGGCGCCGACGAGATCGACCCGGCGTGGGTGGTGGGCAAGCAGCACATCGGCCTCACCGCCGGTGCCTCCGCACCGCAGGTACTGGTGGACGGCGTGATTGCGCGCCTGAAGGAACTGGGTGCGGGGAACGTAGGCGAGCTGGAAGGCGAGCCGGAATCGATGGTGTTTGCGTTGCCGAAGGAGCTGAGGCTGCGCCTCATCTCCTGATCGGTGTGACGACCAACGGTCGTCACCTACCGTTCCTGGTGTGACGACCAGCGGTCGTCACCTACCTGCGATGACGACCAACGGTCGTCACCTACCTGCGATGACGACCAACGGTCGTCACCTGCCGATTGGCGCCGGGTCTTTGCCGTTCATGGCGGAAACCGCCCGGTAGGTACCGACCGTTGGTCGGTACGCTCTTCCGCACCGAAGACATGACCTTTGGCCATGGGGCTGCACCTCCCCGCAGGTCTAGCATCGATCCTTTCGTATGCCGGAACCGTCTTCGATGAAACTGCGTGCCGCCGTCCTCTCCGTGCTTCTCGCCGCCACCACCACCGGCGTGTACGCGCAGACCCTCCCGCCGCAGGACGTCGCCTTCCCCGGCCTGCTGCGCATCGACGTCGACGCGCGCGACATCGGCCACCGCATCTTCAAGGTCAAGGCCACCGTTCCCGCCAAACCCGGCCCGCTGACCCTGCTGTACCCGCAGTGGCTGCCCGGCGCGCATTCCCCCAGCGGCCCCATCGACAAACTCGCCGGCCTGGTGGTCACCGCCAACGGCAAACCGCTGGCCTGGACCCGCGACCCGTACGACGTCTACGCCTTCACCGTCGACGTGCCGCAGGGCGCCAGCGAAGTGGTCGCTGAATTCAAGTTCCTCTCCTCGCAGGGCGCAGGGCAGGGGCGGGTCGTAATGACGCCGGAAATGCTCAACCTGCAGTGGAACGCCAACTCGCTGTACCCGGCCGGCGTGATCACCCGCAACATCCAGGCCCAGGCCAGCGTCACCCTGCCGCCGGGCTGGTCCTACGCCACCGCGCTGGACACCGAACGCCGCGACGGCGACACCGTGGTGTTCAAGCCGATCAGCTACGACCACCTGGTCGACTCGCCGCTGTTCGCCGGCCGCCACTACCAGCAGTTCGACCTCGACCCCGGCGCCAAGGTGCCGGTGCGCCTGAACGTGTTCGCCGACGACGCAAAGTCGCTGGTGGCCAAGCCCGAACAGCTGCAGGCGCACCGCGCGTTGGTGCAGCAGATGTACAAGCTCTACGGCGCACGCCACTTCGACCGTTACCACTTCCTGCTCGCGCTCACCAGCAAGCTTGGCGGCATCGGCCTGGAGCACCAGCGCTCCAGCGAGAACAGCGGTGACACCGGCTACTTCACCGAGTGGGACAAGACCTGGCTCGGCCGCGACCTGCTGCCGCACGAATTCAACCACTCCTGGAACGGCAAGTACCGTCGTGGCGCCGACCTCACCACCGCCAACTTCAACGTGCCCATGGGCGACAGCCTGCTGTGGCTGTACGAAGGCCAGACCCAGTTCTGGGGCCACGTGCTGGCTGCGCGCTCGGGGCTGTGGAGCAACGACCAGACCCGCGACATGCTGGCCAATGTCGCGGCCACCTATGACCGCGGTCGCCCCGGCCTGGCCTGGCGCAACCTGCAGGACACCACCAACGACCCCACCATCGCCCAGCGCCGCGCGCTGGCCTACCGCAACTACCAGATGAGCGAGGACTACTACTCCGGCGGGCAGATGGTGTGGCTGGACGTGGAGGGCAAGCTGCGTGCGCTGACCGGCAACAAGCGCAGCCTGGATGACTTCGCCAAGGCCTTCTTCGGCATGCACGACGGCGACTGGAACGTGAATCCATATACCTTCGACGAAGTGGTCAGCACCTTGAACGGCATCGCCCCGTTCGACTGGGCCAGCTTCCTGCGCGAGCGCCTGGACGGCCACGGCCCGCTCATCGGCGGCCTCGAAGCGGCGGGCTGGAAGCTGGTCTACACCGACACCCCGAACGACGCCTTCAAGGCGCAGGAAACCCGCGCCAAGAACACCAACCTGTTGTACTCGCTGGGCCTGGCGGTCACCGAAGCGGGCGCCGTGACCGACGTGCTGTGGGACAGCCCCGCCTTCAACGCCGGCCTGGCCCCGGGCATGACCGTGCTCGCGCTCAACGGCCGCGTGTTCAAGGGCGAGGAGTTGAAAGACGCCGTCGCCGCCGCGAAGACCGACAAGGCGCCGCTCACCCTGCTGGTGCGTAACTTCGACCGCATCGACACCGTCAAGCTCGACTACCACGGCGGCCTGCAGTACCCCACGCTGCAGCGCATCGCCGGCAAGCCCGACCGCCTGGCCGAGCTCTGGAAAGCGCGATGAACCCACGCCGCGACGCACCGATCCTGCTGGCGGCGATAGCCGCCATCGTCGGCGCGTCGCTCGACGGCGACGGCCGCTGGCTGCACTGGATAGCCAAGCCGCTGACCACGCTGCTGATAGCGTCCATAGCCCTCGGTAGTGCCGACCGTTGGTCGGCACCCGACACACCCTCCGCCCACAGTACCTACGCCCGCGCGATCCTGCTCGGCATGGCGTTTTCCTGTATCGGCGACATCGCCCTGATGCTCCCGTTCGACGCTTTCGTCCCCGGCCTGATCGCCTTCCTCCTCGCCCACCTCTGCTACATCGTTGCCTTCCGCGAAGGCTTCAGGGCAGGGCGCGGGCTGGGGGCGGCCGGCGCCCTGCTGGCCGTATTCGCCGGCATCAACCTGGCCGGCCTATGGCCGCTGCTCCCCAACGACCTGCGCATCCCGGTAGTGGTTTACGTGGTAGTGCTCGCGCTGATGGCCACACTCGCGCTGGCGCGCGCATGGACAAAGAACGCGGCAACCCCATCGGCGCGCACAAGCGCCCGGTGGGCCGCGATCGGCGCAGTCCTGTTCGTCATCAGCGACTCCGTACTGGCCTGGGACCGCTTCGGCGGTGGCCTCCCAGCCGCAACCCTGTGCGTACTAAGCAGCTACTACGCAGCGCAATACTGCATAGCCCGCTCGGTCAGATAACGACTCGCGCGCTTCGCTCTCGCTCACTCCCCAACATCCCCCGCCGACTCACACCGCTTCTTTTCCACGCACAACCGATCCAACAACGCCAACGCCACCCCATTGCTCCAGCCAAACCCATCCTGCAACGGGTACTCACCGCCATCACCACCCCCCGCCGACCCATCCACCACATACTTCTCCACCAACTTCCCCTCACGGTCATACACCGTCTGCACCGTACGCAGGAAGCGCACCCCGATCCGCCGTGCCAGTGCGTCCTGCTGGTAGCGCTGCAACCCATCTACGGCCACCCACTGCAGCGGCGCCCAGCCGTTCGGCGCATCCCACTGCTGCCCCGTGTTCTCGGTGGTGGTCAACAACCCACCCTCGCGCACCAGCTGTGCCTCCACCGCCTGCGCGGTCCGCTTGGCCTGCACCGGGCTGGCCACCTGCAGCCACAACGGGAACAACGCCGCGGCCGTCAGGGCAGGGCGGGGCGTACCACGCTCCAGATCACGATCGGCATACCAGCCTTGACGCTCGTCCCACAGCAGCGCGTTGATCGCCTGTTGCCGCTGCTTCGCCTGTTTCCGGAAATCGCGCGCTGAAGCGCGGTCCCCCGCCGCCCGGCTGGCCCGCGCCAACGTGCTTTCCAGATGGAACAGCAGACTGTTCAGATCCACCGGCACGATCTCCGTGGTGTGGATGCTGCCAAGGTCTGCCGGATGCACCAGCCAGCGCGAACTGAAATCCCAGCCCGATTCCGCACCCGCGCGCAGGTCGCGGTACACCTGCGACGGCGCCCGGTCCGGCACCGTGGCCGCCGTCGCCAGGTCGTCGGTCCACGACTCGGTGCGCGGCACCGCCCGCGCATCCCAGTACCGGTTGAGCAGGCTCCCATCATTCATCCGCACCACCCGCTCACTGGCCGCGCCGGGCGCCAGACCCTCCGCACCCCGCGTCCAGAATGCATGCTCGGTACGCAGCTGCGGCAGGTAGCGGCGATACGCGTCATCGCCCTCATGGGTGGCCAGCAGATCCACCATCAAGCTGAAGAACGGCGGCTGCGAGCGGCTCAGGTAATAGCTGCGATTGCCATTAGGAATATGCCCGTACTGGTCCAGCTGCCATGCGAAGTTGTCCACCATGTCGCGCACCTGCTGCCAACGCCCGCTGGACGCCAGGCCGAGCAGGGTGAAGTAGCTGTCCCAGTAATACACCTCGCGGAAACGCCCGCCGGGTACCACGTAGGGGTTGGGCAGGGGCAGCAGCGAGCCTCGCGGGTCCACCGTCTGCGTGGTGCGGGTCAGCACCGTCCACAGGCCCTCGATGTGGGCGCGCAGGGTTTCCCCGGCGGGCGGTACGTAGGCGGCCCCTTCCACGGGGACCGTGAAGTGCTTGGCGACGAACGCGTCCAGCGAGAAGCCCGGATTCACCCGTTCAGTCTGCCAGGCAGCAAGGACCTCGCCGGGAACGGCCGTCGGGACGGCATCCGCGAAGGTCTTCTGGTCCTTGAAAAGGTGCGTGCCCTGGACCTGCTGGAACAGCGGCTGCCATTGCTGGTCCGGCGGCGCCGGAGCGGGGGACTCGGCGATCGCCTGGGAAGTACACAGCAGGGAAGCAAGCAGCAGGCCGGCCAGACGGGTGCAGGGGCGCATGGGGCTCTCCAGAGGGCAACGGGCCCACTGTAGGGCCGGGCGCGTCAACGCCCGGTGCCCCGGATGGCAGGCGGGGCGGGGATTCCGGGAGGAGGGCCCCTTGCAATTGACCGCCTGACCCGCGCACCTTAGAATTGCGTGCTCAGCCGGAATAGCTCAGTTGGTAGAGCGGCGCATTCGTAATGCGTAGGTCGTAGGTTCGATTCCTATTTCCGGCACCAGTTGCATGAAAAGCCCCGACCAAGGTCGGGGCTTTTTCTGTATTCCGGTAATGCCGGCCGCTGGCCGACAACCCCCGTAGTGTCAGCCCATGGCTGGCAGCCCAGGATTTCCGAACCTCGCGGTCAACTGGCCCCGCCGGCTTCTCAGATGCTTAGCTCCTCGCGCTGTTCCTGACTTGGGACACCGCAGCTGGCCACTCCTGTGCTATGAATACCCAGCCTTGCTTGAAGGCTCTTTCAGGGATCGGAAGGATGCGCAGGTTCGGGGGAACTACAGGCAGCGTGTCGACCCGCGTCAGGGGAGTTGAAGATCGAGTTCGGAAGCTGGGTGTGGTAGGCGCTTGGCTATGCTTTGTGCTGTTGCTGGGTGTGGCTGCTGTGCCGACTGCAAGCGCACAAACGGTCACCTACATCCATACCGATGCCTTGGGCTCGGTAGTAGCCAAGAGCGATGCCAACGGCAACGTGATCGAGCGCATCACTTACGAGCCATATGGCGCTGTCGTAGGTTCGCCGGTTGCTGATGGCCCGGGATACACAGGACATGTGAGCGATGCGGCAACTGGGCTGAGCTACATGCAGCAGCGGTACATGGATCCGCAGTTGGGGGTGTTCCTCTCGGTGGATCCGGTGACGGCTTATGACCAGCCCGTGGGCCAGTTCAATCGGTATCGGTATGCGAACGGGAATCCGTACAAGTTTACGGATCCGGATGGGAGGCAGAGCCTGCCGCGTTCGGTCTATGAGACGGATTGGACCAAGCCTGAAACTAGGCAGGCATTCCGCGATGCTGCCTCGACGGTTGCAGATTTCACCCCCATTGTTGGCGACGCAAAAGGTGCCATTGAGGCAGTCCGTGATCCCTCTGCGATCAACGTGGTCGCGGCGACCATCGGTCTCGTTCCCATCGTTGGAGATGCCGGAAAAGCGGTCCTCAAGCACGGGGACGAGGCCGCACAACTTGGTAAGAAGTTGGCAAGCGAGCAGCAGATGGCTGAGTTGGCGGGTGGGGGTGGCACAGTGACGCACGGCCCAACTACGAAGCAGCCACTGCGACAGGGTGAGCGTCTTGCTGCCCAGCACGGAGGTGAAGCTGGCACTTATCAGAAAGTCTCCAGTTCGTCCTATAAGGCTGCAGATGGCGGGCATGTGGAAACGCATGCGTTCCGCAATTCTGAGACTGGTCAGATCATCGAGCCAAAAACTGTGATCAATCCATAGGTGAGTGTCGTATGAAAGTACGGGCGTTGAGAATAGGCATGGATGTGTCGCCTTCGTTGGGTACAGATCGGCGGAGGGAATTCCCGATCAACGTTGGGCATGAGTACCTTGTCTACACGGTTGCCTGCATCTTCGAGAAGGGCGAGTACCATGGTTTGACACTCTACGGAGTCGAAGACGAGTTCGGACGATTGATTCCTGTCCCTTCAGGGTTGTTTGAAATCACCGATCCCAGGGCTTCACGCTTTTGGGTAGTCACCAGTGATGAAGGCTCGTTCTACATGCGGCCACGTGAGTTTGTCGAAAACGAGTATCTTTCAGACGACATCCATGAGGATCTTCCTGGAGCGCGAGCGACACTTCAGGAAATCAAGGCTCGGCTTGAGGCCGAAGGCCTCGAGTAGTTGATGCAGGTCCGAACGTCTCATTGCGTAGGTCGTAGGTTGGATTCCTATTTCCGGCACCAGATACAGCAAAGCCCCGGCCTTGGTCGGGGCTTTTTGTTTTCGCGGATTGTGGAACTCATTGATGGGGAAGGGGTTCGCTGCTAGCCGATCGTTGGACGACACCTATGCTGTCCACTGCGGATGGTTCGCGTCCACGCGAATAGAGCGAGTTGATCCGGATCACTTGGCTTCATTCAAGCTTACATGGAAGCTTGAATGGCCTCACTCGAGCATGGGTCGAATCGCATCCCAAAGGGAAACGGACTAGTTGCGGTTGTAGCCGCAGTTCCGAGTCATTAATACCGTTTTCCAGTGCGACTCGCGCCTGTCGATTTCGCCAGGACCAGACTGTATATCCATGATCTCAAGCAATGAGAAGTGAAGGTCATCCTGCCGGTCGGTGGCCTTGATCCCAAGCTCTTGGACCAGCGCCGCATTGTGGCCGTGACCGGTGTTGGCATAGCACTCCCATCGTCCCCAAATGCCTTGCTCGCCGTCGGCCTTGCCGACATACAGCTTGCCGGTCTTCGTGTCCGTGATGAGGTAGATGCCTTTGACCGCTGACAAAGCGGTTTTCCAGGACTCCGTGCCTCGCTTAACCAACAGATTCAGATCCTGCTTGCTAATGTCTACACGCTTGTAGCCCGGAAATGGACCGATGCTGATCCGCTCGCGCAGCAACTCTGTGACCATCAAATCCCCGATGAGGTATTCGCCGGTCAGATAAGACGGACGTTTCTTGTAGGCGCTGGAGCAGAACAGGCGCCCTTCAAGGGGTTCGGTAGACGGGACGCGCTCCAGGTTGTAGTAATAGCCGCCCTTGGGCTTGTCGTCGTGGACCGTGAAGCCGACTTGACGAAAGAGTCCTGCGAACATCCATCGGGTGGCGTAATCGTCTTGGATAAGGCTCAACACCATCGGCCGGCTGAAGTTGTTGCCGTTTTGCCACCGCTGCCATTCCTCGAAGCCTCCACGCTTGTAGACGTCCATGGGATGGTCTACGTCGTTGTAGCGCGCCAAATGGACCTTGGTCAGCTTGGGGTCAAACGAGTACTCATGGAGCTTGATGAGGTCACACAGGAGCACGTGCAATCCCTGGCGGTAATGAGGACCACCATTCTCCACGGATAACGCGCCGTTGCACCAGTGCGCGGAAGGATTCTGGCGAGGGTGCGGGCCCGGGCCGCTGATGGCGGCGATGGTTACAGCAGGCATGGGCGGCCACCACGTTGCTGGCCGTGTCCCTTCCTCCATCTTGCTTGGGCACTAAGTGCTCTGCCGTGCATTGGAAGGGGGCAGCTGAGCGCGGGCGGAGGCCCAACTCACTGGGACACCATAGCCACATCGGCAAGTCGCAATAGAAGCAGCGACCGGACTGCGACTCAAATTTGGCGGCGCGAAGGGATCTGAGGCGTTTCTTGCTCATAGGGGCTCCGGAATCAGATGACGATTCCCGTGCCTCCTCTGGAGAACTGAACCTGCCCCTTGAGATCGGACGCCAAGAAACACGTGGTCAGCCGGCGGCTTTCAATCGTTTGGCATATTCGTTGGGTGATAGATATCCCAGC
>NZ_JBITVZ010000013.1:0-131166 GCF_044543385.1 Stenotrophomonas sp. NPDC077420 | reverse complement strand
ATGCTGCTTCGTCGTTGCGACCCGAAGGTCTTTTCGTCGAAGCGAGCCGCCTATTATGTCAGGCTTTTCGTTTCCGTCAACACCTTCTTTCGAAGCAGTTGGCGTCCTGTTCCTTCGCGGTTGCCGCCTTGCGGTGGCCCCTGCGTCGGGGGAGGGGAAGTATGTCCCCAACCGGGTCGTTTGTGAAGGGGGTCAACGACCTTTTTTCACGGTTCTGTGCATTCATTCATGCTGGGTCCGCGCCCGAAGGCGCGAAACCCTTGTGGCTCCTAGGCGGCCACCAGCAGCACACGTGCAAAGTTGCGCTTGCCCACCTGCAGCAACCCCTCGAAGCCGGGCAGGTACACCCGCTGGGCATCGTCCACCACCTCACCGTCCACCTTGACCGCACGCTCCTTGAGCTTGCGCGAGGCCTCGGAATTGCTCGGGGTGACCCCGGCCGCGGTCAGCAGCGCACCAATACGCAGGCCCTCGGCAGGAATGACCACTTCCTGCAACGGCAGCAGGGTCACATCGCCCTGCCCCGTCACCGCCGCGTTCCAGCCGGCAATGGCCAGCTCGGCCGCGTCGGCATCGTGGAAGCGGGTGGTCAGCTCGCGCGCCAGGCGCAGCTTGACCTCACGGGGGTTCAGGGTGCCGGCGGCGACCTGCTCGCGCAGGCTCACCGCTTCAGCCTGGCTGATCTCGAAGGACAGCAGTTCGATCCAGCGCCACATCAGGTCGTCGCCGATCTTCATGGTCTTGGTCACCATGTCGATCGCCGGCTCGCTGATGCCGATGTAGTTGTTGAGCGACTTGGACATCTTGGCCACGCCGTCCAGGCCTTCCAGCAGCGGCATGGTCAGCACGATCTGCGGCTTCTGCCCGTAGTGCTCCTGCAGGCCGCGGCCCATCAGCAGGTTGAACTTCTGGTCGGTGCCGCCCAGTTCGACGTCCGCTTCCAGGGCGACCGAGTCGTAACCCTGCACCAGCGGGTACAGGAACTCATGCAGGGCGATGGACTGCTGGGCGGCGTAGCGCTTGGCGAAGTCGTCGCGCTCGAGCATGCGCGCCACGGTGTGCTGCCCTGCCAGGCGGATCATGTCGGCCGCGCCCATCGTGCCGAACCACTCCGAATTGAAGCGCACTTCAGTCTTTTCGCGGTCCAGCACCTTGAACACCTGCTCTTCATAGGTGCGCGCATTGGCCAGCACGTCGTCCTTGCTCAGCGGCTTGCGGGTGGCGTTCTTGCCGGAGGGGTCGCCGATCATGCCGGTGAAGTCGCCGATCAGGAAGATCACCTGGTGACCCAGGTCCTGGAACTGGCGCAGCTTGTTGAGCAGCACGGTGTGGCCCAGGTGCAGGTCCGGGGCGGTGGGGTCGAAACCGGCCTTCACCCGCAGCGGGCGGCCGCTCTCCAGCCGCTGCCGCAGCTCCTCGATCTTGAGGATTTCATCGGCGCCGCGGCCGATCTGGGCTAGGGCTTGTTCAATCGAGGACACGTGCAACTCCCGGCAATGCCTTATTTACATGAATGACGTTAAGTACAAGTTAACCGCAAGCGCTTCACAAAAGCCAATAGGCACAAGGGTTTGACGCGGTATTTATACCTGTCTATGTTACCGACGTTTGGGCCCGCGCTCCCGGGCCAGTCAGGAACACACCGACGATGCTGAACACCGATCAAGGCCGCGCACGCAAGCAGCGCTTCAAGGAACGCCTTCACGTCCTTCACGACACCGCCCTGCATCGGAAGCTCAGGCAACACCTCCCGGCCGCGTTCAATGAGCGCTGGACCCGCCGTCACTGGATGCACGCCAGCCTGTTCGCCACCATCGGCGCGCTGGTGGCCACGATCGTGCCAGGCTTCTCGCACACCATCGAGGGCCCGTATTCGCCCAGCCACTCGACCCTGGCGCTGCCGTTGCCGCCGCTGTCCCAGGAGCGCCTGAAGCAGGTGCCGGGCGACAGCTGGCAGGTACTGCGGGTGCAGCGCGGGCAGACCCTGAGCGACCTGTTCGACGAAGCCGGCATTCCGGCCACGGTGATGCACCAGGTGCTGGATCACCCGGGGGTTCGCGATTCGCTGGTGAAGCTGCGCCCGGGCACGGAGATCGGCTTCGACCTGCCGCTGTCGGGCGAGCTGCGCACCATCCGCTACGACCGCGACAGCGACAACCGCGTGGAGCTGAGCCTCAAGGAAGGCAAGATCACCGAGAAGGTCAGCAAGCGCGAGAGCTCCACCCGCCGGGTGGTGACCAGCGGCGAGATCACCAGTTCGCTGTACGCGGCAGCGCGCAAGGCCGGGCTGTCGCCGTCGGCGATCGCGACGATGACCGATGAGATCTTCAAGTACGACATCGACTTCTCCAAGGACCTGCAGCCGGGCGACCGTTTCAGCGTGGTGATGGATGAAACCTGGCGCGAAGGCGAGAAGGTGGACACCAGCAAGATCCTGGCCGCGACCTTCACTTCGGGCGGCAAGACCTACAGCGGTTTCCGCTTTGACCGCAACGGCAAGTCCGAGTACTTCGACGTGAGCGGCCGGCCGCTGAAGAAAAGCTTCATCCGCATGCCGATTCCGTTCGCGCGCCTGAGCTCCACCTTCGGTGCGCGCAAGCACCCGGTGCTGGGCAAGATGCGCATGCACAAGGGCGTGGACTACGCCGCCCGCACGGGCACGCCGATCATGGCCGCCGGTGACGCACGGGTACAGTTCGCCGGCACCCAGCGCGGCTACGGCAATGTGGTGATCCTGGACCATGGCCGTGGCCACACCACCCTGTACGGGCACATGTCGCGCTTTGGCAAGATCAAGACCGGCCAGCGCGTGGCGCAGGGCACGGTGATCGGTTACGTGGGCTCGACCGGCCTGGCCACCGGCCCGCACCTGCACTACGAATTCCGCGTCAATGGCGTGCACCGCAATCCGCTGTCGGTGACGATGCCGCCGCCGGAGCCGCTGCAGGGCAGCGAGCTGGTCGCCTTCCGTGCGCAGACCGCGCCGGCACTGGCGCGCATCCAGGGCATGGAGAAGCTGATCTACGCTGATGCCAGCCCGGCGCCGAAGGCCGACAAGGCCGCGACCACCACCGCCAGCACCGCCAAGCCGAACAAGGGCAACCGCGGCTGATCGCGTTCCGCCGCAGCGCGCGCCGCCATGGCGCGCGCATTGACGGCGGCGACAGGTTGCGCGGAAGCTGCACGCACCTTGTTCAAGCGCCTGGCCATGACCGCAGCTGATTCCACTACCCCGCTCTACCTGGGCCTGATGTCCGGCACCAGCGCCGATGGCATCGATGCCGCGCTGGTGCGGTTTCCGGCGGAGGGCGGTTGCCGCTTCGTGCAGGGTCTGACCCATGCCTGGGACCCCGCCCTGCGCGCTGAGCTGGTGGCGCTGGGTGAAGGCGGCGAGTTGGGTTCGCTGGACACGCTGGGCCGGATCGATGCACAGATCGGCATTGCCTTCGCCTCGGCGGCCAACCGCCTGCTGCAGGAGGCCGGGCTGGACCCGACCCGGGTGCGCGCGATCGGCTCACACGGGCAGACCGTGCGGCACCGGCCGTTGGCCGACCCGGCCTTTACCTGCCAGCTGGGCGATGCCAACCGGATCGCCGAGCTGACCGGGATCACCACGGTGGCCGATTTCCGCCGCCGCGACGTGGCCGCCGGTGGCCATGGTGCGCCGCTGATGCCGGCCTTCCACCTGGCGATGCTGGTCACGGCCGCCGAGGACCGCGCGGTGTTGAACCTGGGCGGGATTGCCAACCTGACCCTGATTCCGCGCGAAGGCACGCCGCGTGGCTTCGATACCGGGCCGGCCAATGCGTTGATGGATGCCTGGTGCGAACGGCACCGCGGGGTGCCGTTCGATGCCGACGGCGCGTTTGCAGCCAGTGGGCAGGTGGATGAAAACCTGCTGGCGCAGTGGCGCGCCGATCCGTGGTTCGCGCTGCCGCCGCCGAAGAGCACCGGGCGCGAGCAGTTCCATCTGGCGTGGGCCGAGGCGGCGATGGCCGGCCGCACCCTGGCGCCGGCGGACGTGCAGGCCACGCTGCTGGAACTGACCGCAGCCACGGTGGCCGACGCGCTGCTGGTCCACCTGCCGGACGCAACGCGGGTGCTGGTCTGCGGCGGCGGCGTTCGCAACCCGCAGCTGCTGCGCAGACTCAGCGCGCGGTTGCCCGGGGTGGTGGTCGAGTCCAGCGCAGTGCACGGGCTGGACCCGGACTACCTGGAAGCGATGGGGTTTGCGTGGTTGGCGCACCGGACGCTGCAGGGATTGCCGGGCAACCTGCCGAGCGTGACCGGGGCGCGCGGGCCGCGGATATTGGGCGCGATCCACCCAGCGTGAGGGAGGCCAGGTAGCGCCGACCGTTGGTCGGTAACGCGGTAACGCGGTGACACGCGACACCAGAAGCGCTCATGGGGCCGGGGGGGAGCAGCCGACTGACAGTCGGCTCTACCGGTCGGGCCTACCGATTACGCCTAGAACGCCTTTACGTCCGGCAGCGCCTGCAGCGCCGCAATCGCGTCGGCCAGGGCATTCACTTCGGGGTCGTGGAAGCCGCTGCGCACTTCCAGTTCGCTGGCGAACAGACCCTGTTCCAGCAGGACCACGCAGGTGTGCTCGCGGGTCCAGCCGCGCGCAACCGCTACCCGGCGGATGCGCTCGTTGAGCAGCGGGTCCAGGTCGCGCAGCACTAGATCAGCCATGTGTTCTCCCCCGATGGCAACGCACCGCCCCCACGGTACAACGGGGACGATCATGGCCCAGCCGGGGGGTGTCGGCAAGCACCACTCAGGCTGCGGCGCGCAGGCGGCGGCGCTGCTGGACGATAAGCAGGGCGCACAGGATGACCACCGGGATGGCGATCAGGGCAGTGCCGATGAAGAACAGCGCATAGCCCTCCAGCAGGGTGCGGCCCTGCGCCAGCGACTGCACCGCCCAGCCGGACAGCCCCTTCAGCGCCTTGCCGGGCATGGCATAGAACGAGCTGAGCAGGGCGTACTGGGTGGCGGTGTAACCGATGTTGGTAAGGCTGGACATGTAGGCGATCAAGGCGGTGCCGGCAAACCCGCCGGCAAAGTTGTCGATGGCCATGGCCGCGGCGAAATGGGTCGCGTCCGGGCCCACGTAGGCGAGCCAGGCAAAGGCAAGGTTGGAGCACGGGCCCAGCACGGCGCCCACCACCAGGGTCACCAGCACGCCCCAGCGCACCGAGACCAGCCCGGCGGCGGCAATGCCGAAGAAGGTGGCCACCAGCCCCACCGAGCCGCGCACCGCGCCGACCGTGTCTTCGCTCAGGCCCAGGTCCACATAGAACGGGTTGGCCATCGGGCCCATGATGAAATCGGCCATGCGGTACACGCTGATGGCCACCAGGATCAGGATGGCGCCACTGCGGTGTTCGCGGACGAAGGCCACGAACGGGCCGACAACGGCGTCGAACAGGCCGCGCGGCGACCACAGGGAGGCGCCTTGCGCCTGCGCGGCGGCGACGGCACGCGCGGGCTCGCGTGCGGTGATCACCGCCACCACGCCCACGGCCATCAGCGCGGCCATGATTTCGTAGGACACCTGCCAGCCGACCCGGGCGGCGATCAGCAGGATCAGTGCGTCGGTCACCAGCAGCGCGGTCCGGTAGCCGAGCGCGGACGAGGAGGTGAGCAGGCCAAGCTGCTCGCTATTGGACGCACTTTCAATGCGCCAGGCGTCGATCACGATGTCCTGCGTGGCCGAGGCGAAGGCCACGATGACCGCCATCACCCCGAATACCGCCACATGTTCCCAGGCAATGCCCAGCAACAGCATCTGCCCGCCCTTGGGCTGCACCACCGCCATGCCGACCAGGCCGGCGGCCACCACCAGCTGTGACAGCAGCATCCAGCCGCGACGGCGGCCCAGCCAGCCGAAACCGGGCGCGTCGGTCCTGTCCACCACCGGTGCCCACAGGAACTTCAGCGTATAGGCCAGGCCCACCCACGACAGGAAGCCGATCGTGCTCAGCTCGATGCCTTCCTTGCGCATCCAGAAGCCGAGTGTGTTGCCCACCAGGTAGATCGGCAGGCCGGAGCTGAAGCCCAGCAGCAGCATGGCCAACACCTTGCGCTCGCGCAGGTTGGCCAGCACCCGCTGCCAGGGGCGGCGGGGCTTGGCGGCGGGCAGGTCACTCATGGGGCGTAGTCCACCGTGAACGGGGCATGGTCGGAGAAGCGCTCATCGCGGTAGATCGAGCACCCGCGCAGGCGGTCGCGCAGGCCGGGGCTGACGAACTGGTAGTCGATCCGCCAGCCTACGTTGTTGGCCCGGGCCGCGCCGCGGTTGCTCCACCAGGTGTAGTCCTCGCCGGTGGGGTGCAGCAGGCGGTAGGCATCGGTCCAGCCCTGGCCGCCGGCGACATCCAGTGCCTGGCCGGCGTCGACGCACTGGCCGTTGAGCCAGTCGCGTTCGGGCGGCAGGCAGCCGGAGTTCTTCTGGTTGGATTTCCAGTTCCTGATGTCCAGCGCCGAGCGCACGATGTTCCAGTCCCCGCACAGCACGTAGTCGCGGCCGCTCGCCAGCCACTGCGCCAGGATCGGGCGCAGCCATTCCATCACTTCGTACTTGAAGCCCTGGCGCAGGTCGCCGGAGCTGCCCGACGGAATATAGAAGGAGACCACGCTGAGGTTGCCGTAGCGGGCCTCGATGTAGCGGCCTTCGTCGTCGAACGGGGCCCAGCCCAGCGAGGTGATGACCTGGTCGGGCTCGCGCTTGCTGTAGATGGCCACGCCGCTGTAGCCCTTCTTGGTGATCGCGTCACGGTAGAAGCAGTGGTGGCCGTCCGGGCGGAACATCGGGTCGGTGAGCTGGTCTTCCTGGGCCTTGGTTTCCTGGATGCACAGCACGTCGGCGTCCTGGGCGCGGAACCAGTCGAGAAAACCCTTGGTGGCGGCGGAACGGATGCCATTGGCGTTGAAACTGATGATGCGCATGCTGACCCGGGTCTGGAACGGTAACCGCCAAAGCATACCGGGTTGCCCTGCCGATCGGCTGGCCGGATCCGGCCATTGCAGGGCCTGCGGCGGGGGGTCACGAGCCTGAATTGGTGGCGATGCATTAGCATCTGCGCTCCAAGAAAATTGAATAGAGCGTTAGATGAGCGACCACCGTCACCGTTTCCTGCAGCTGGCCCTGACCGCCGATGCGCTGCGTTTTGGCCAGTTCACCCTCAAGTCGGGCCGCCTGAGCCCCTATTTCTTCAATGCCGGCCGCTTCGATTCCGGCGCCAGCATGGTCCAGCTGGCCGCCTGCTACGCCGATGCGGTGGAAGCCACCGGCTTGAAGTTCGACGTGGTCTTTGGCCCGGCCTACAAGGGCATTCCGCTGGCCACCGCGACCGCCTGCGAGTTCGCCCAGCGCGGCCGTGACCTGCCGTTGAGCTTCAACCGCAAGGAAGCCAAGACCCACGGGGAAGGCGGCAACCTGATCGGCGCGGACATGAACGGCAAGCGCGTGCTGATCGTGGACGACGTGATCACCGCCGGCACCGCCATCCGGGAGGCCCTGGGCATCATCAAGCAGGCCGGCGGCACCCCGGCGGGCATCGTGGTGGCGCTGGACCGCCAGGAGATCGCCTCGGAAGAAGACCGCCGTTCGGCCGCCCAGGCCGTGGCCGACGAGGCCGGCATTCCGGTGGTGGCGGTAGCGACGTTGGCCGACCTGCTTGATTTTGCCTCCGGAAATCCGGAACTTGTCGGGTACCGGCAGCCGCTGGAGGACTATCGTTCCCGCTACGGCAGCCGTCCTACGCGTTGAGAGCAGGGGGCTCTTATGTCCAGGATTGCCACGTTCACCGTCATTGGCCTGCTGCTGGCCGCGCCCGTGCTGACCGCGCAGGCGCAGCGCAGCAGCGGCGATGCCAAGCCCAAGAAGCTGTACTGCTGGAACAAGGGCAGTGAGCGCATCTGCAGCGATGCCCTGCCACAGGAGGCGGTGAACAGCGCGCGCGAGGAATTCAGCGTCAGCAGTGGCCTGCGCCGCGGCGGTGTGGATCGCACGCTCACCGACGAAGAGCGCGCCGATGCGGCCGTGGCGGCCGCCCAGGCGCAACTGGACAAGGCCGCCGAGGAAACCCGCCAGCGTACCGAGCAGGCCATGCTGTCCACCTACGAGGACGAGGCCGACCTGCGCCGGGTGTTCGTGGAGCGCACCGGCATCCTGGACAACAACGTCAATACCGCCAGCTACAACGTGGCCAGCCTGCGCGATGCGCTGGTGACGCTGCTGGGCAGCGCGGGCGACCGCGAACTGGCAGGCCAGCCGGTGGCGCCCAAGCAGGCCGAGGACATCCGCCTGCGCCATGCCGAGCTGGTGGCGCAGAAGCGCATGCAGGCCTCCTACGAGGCGCAGCGCAAGGCGCTGGACGTGGAGATCGAGGAGACCCTGCAGCGGTACCGGTTGTTGAAGGGTGTTTCGACCGATCCGCCCGGATAGAAGGGCGTGAGGGCCGGCCAACGGCCGGCGCTACCGGGTTCAATGCGTTTACCGGGGTTTGCCGACGTGCGTCGGCAGACCTTTTTTATGCACTTTTTACGGGTTGGCGGGCGGCCAGGCGTGGAGCCTTTACGCCGGCCGGGATCACCATGGCGCCCTGACGTGGAGTGGTTCCACCTGGACGTCCCATGAGCCTGACCCTGCCTGTTGTTGCCGCTGCTGCCGCGGCGAGCCCTACCTTGCCTGCCTGGCTGTCGCTGGTCTGCGGGGTGCTGGTGCTCGTCGCCGCCGCCTACCTGTTGTATGTCGTGCTTGCGCCCGAAAAGTTCTGACCGGAGCCGACCATGACCGAGATCCTGTTGATCCTGCTGGCCAGCATCGTGCTGGCCTTTCCGCTTGGGCTGTACCTGGCCCGGGTAATGCGCGGTGGTCCGATGCGTGGCGATGCGCTGTTCGCCTGGATTGAGACCCCGCTGTACCGCGTGCTGGGCGTGGACCCGGTGCGGGGCATGTCCTGGCGCGGCTACGTGGGCGCCTTCCTGCTCAGCAACCTGGTGATCGCCGTGCTGGTGCAGGCGGTCTTCATGACCCAGGCGTGGTTGCCGTTCAACCCCGACCAGATTCCCAACATGCGCTGGGACACCGCGCTGCACACGATGGTGTCGTTCCTTACCAACACCAACCAGCAGCACTACTCCGGCCAGGCGCAGCTCTCCTACTTCGCGCAGATGACCGCGATCACCGGCCTGCAGGTGGTGACACCGATGATGGGCCTGGCGCTGGTGGTGGCCACCCTGCGTGCGTTGTTCGGCAGGCTGCCGGAAGGCGAATCCGGCGAAAACGCGCGGCCGGCCGACCAGCGTATCGACGTGGGCAACTATTACGCCGACGTGGTGCGGGCCTGCGTGCGCTTCATGCTGCCGCTGTGCCTGCTGTGGGCGGTGCTGCTCACCAGCCAGGGGGTACCTTCCACCCTCGCCGCCGGCCCGGTGGCGACGCCGATCGATGCCGCGGCCGGCATGGACACCCAGAAGCTGCCGCTGGGCCCGGTGGCCGCGATGGTGGCGGCCAAGCAGCTGGGCGCCAATGGCGGTGGCTGGTACGGCCCGAACAGCAGCATGCCGCTGGAAAACCCGACGCCACTGTCCAACGCGCTGGAACTGATCGGCATCCTGCTGATTCCCATCGCGGTGGTGTTCATGCTCGGCGCGTTTACCGGCCGCAAGCGCCTGGCGGCGCTGGTGTTCGGCTGCATGCTGGCCATGTCCAGCGTATCGGTGGCAGCCACGGTGTGGCTGGAGGGCCATTCGGCCACCGCCGCCAGCCCGCTGCTGATGGAAGGCAAGGAAGTGCGCTTCGGTGCGGACGGCACGGCGCTGTGGGCCGCGGTCACCACCCAGGTGTCCAACGGTTCGGTCAACGGCATGCATGACTCGCTGAGCCCGCTGGCCGGGGCCGTGCCCATGGTGAACATGCTGATCAGTGCGATCTGGGGCGGCATCGGCTGCGGCCTGCAGCAGTTCATCGTGTACCTGCTGCTGGGCGTATTCCTGGCCGGGCTGATGACCGGGCGCACCCCGGAGCTGCTGGGTCGCAAGCTGGAAACCCCGCAGGTGAAGCTGCTGGCGCTGCTGGTGCTGCTGCAGCCGATCACGATCCTGGCGTTCACCGCGATCACCCTGGCCATTCCCTCGATCACCGGCACCTCCAACCCCGCCTTCCATGGGGTGAGCCAGGTGTTCTACGAGTACGTGTCGGCATTCGCCAACAACGGCTCCGGCTTTGAAGGCCTGGGTGATGCCACCCCGTGGTGGAACCTGAGCTGCACGCTGGTGCTGCTGCTGGGCCGCTACCCGGTGCTGGTGATTCCGCTGATCGTCTGCGCACAGCTGGCCGCCAAGCGGCGTGCGGCCGAGTCGGCCGGCACCCTGCAGATTGAAACCCCGACCTTCGCGCTGACCCTGATCGCGCTGATCGTCATCCTGACCGTATTGCAGTTCATGCCGGCGCTGGTGCTGGGCCCGGTTGCCGACCACCTGTCGCTGACGCTGCGCTGAGACGTGAAACCATGAGTACCTATCCCTTGAATGCAGCTACTTCCCGCCGCCCGCGCCTGCTCGACGCAGCCGGCCTGCGCCGGGCATTGCGCGATGCGGTGATCAAACTCTCGCCACGCCACCTGGTGCGCAGCCCGGTGATGGCGGTGGTGATGGCGGGCACGCTGGTGAGCCTGCTGGTCACGCTCACCGGCCATGCGCCGATGGGCTTCGGCCTGGCGGTGACGGCGATCCTGCTGCTGACCGTGCTGTTCGGCAATTTCGCCGAAGCGGTGGCCGAAGCGCGCGGTCGTGGCCAGGCGGCCTCGCTGCGGCGGGCGCGCCAGGACCTGAGCGCGCGCCGCCTGGCCGCGGCGCATGCCGGTGCCAGTGAGACCCAGGTGCCGGCCGCCGAACTGCGCCCGGGCGACCATGTGATCGTCAGTGCCGGTGAGCTGGTGCCGGCCGATGGCGAGATCGTGCAGGGACTGGCCACCATCAACGAAGCGGCAGTGACCGGTGAATCGGCACCGGTGCTGCGCGAGGCCGGTACCGACCGCAGCGGCGTGATCGGCGGTACCAAGGTGCTGTCGGACCAGATCATCGTGAAGATCACCGCCGAACCCGGGCACAGCTTCCTGGACCGGATGATCGCGCTGGTGGAAGGCGCCAACCGGCAGAAGACGCCCAACGAAGTGGCGCTGACCCTGCTGCTGGCGGCGATGACGCTGACCTTCCTGGTGGTGGTGGCCACGCTGCCGGCGATCGGTGCATTCGTCGGCGTGCAGGTGGACCCGCTGCTGCTGATCGCGCTGCTGGTGTGCCTGATTCCGACCACCATCGGCGGGCTGCTGCCGGCGATCGGCATTGCCGGCATGAACCGTGCGCTGGCGGCCAACATCCTGGCCAAGTCGGGCAAGGCCGTGGAAGTGGCCGGCGACGTGGACGTGCTGCTGCTGGACAAGACCGGCACCATCACCCACGGCGACCGCCAGGCCACCCAGTTCCACGCGCTGGCCGGCATCGACGCGACCCAGCTGCGCGAAGCGGCGCTGCTCTCTTCGCTGGCCGACCCGACCCCGGAAGGCAAATCGGTAGTGCGGCTGGCGCGCGAGCAGGGCTGCACCACCGCTGAGCCCGACCGCGCGGAGTACCTCGCTTTCAGCGCACAAACCCGCATGTCCGGCGTGGACCTGGACGGTGGCCGACGCATCCGCAAGGGCGCCTCGGACGCGATCACGGCCTATGTGCGCGAACTGGGCGGCACGGTGCCGGCGGAGCTGGCCGGGCGCGTGGAACAGGTGGCGCGCAACGGCGCCACCCCGCTGGTGGTGTGCGAGGGCCGCTACATCCTGGGCGTGATCGAACTCAGCGACGTGGTCAAGCACGGCATGCGCGAGAAGTTCGCCCAGCTGCGCGCGATGGGCATCCGCACGGTGATGATCACCGGTGACAACCCGCTCACCGCAGCCGCCATTGCCGCTGAAGCCGGTGTGGACGACTACATCGCCGAAGCGCGCCCGGAAGACAAGCTGGCCCGCATCCGCGCCGAACAGGCCGGTGGGCGGCTGGTGGCCATGGTCGGCGACGGTACCAATGACGCGCCGGCGCTGGCCCAGGCCGACATCGGCCTGGCGATGAACTCCGGCACCCAGGCGGCCAAGGAGGCCGGCAACATGGTGGACCTGGATTCGGACCCGACCAAGTTGCTGGCGGTGGTGGAAGTGGGCAAGCAGCAGCTGATCACGCGCGGTGCGCTGACCACGTTCTCGCTGGCCAACGACGTCTCCAAGTACTTCGCGATCCTGCCGGCGCTGTTTGCCGCCGCGTTGCCGGCGATGGCCACGTTGAACGTGATGCACCTGTCCAGCCCCCGCAACGCGGTGCTGGCGGCGCTGATCTTCAACGCCCTGGTGATTCCGGCCCTGATTCCGCTGGCCCTGCGCGGGGTGCGCTTCCGCCCGGCCACCGCCACCGCGCTGCTGCGCCGGAACATGCTGGTGTACGGGCTGGGCGGCGTGCTGCTGCCGTTCGCAGCCATCAAGCTGATCGACCTCTTCCTCTACTCGGTATTTGGCGCATGAACCGCTCCGCTGCTGCTTCGTTGTCCCGTCCGGCGCGTGCGCGCGCCGCCACTGCCGTTTCCCTGCAGCACCGCGCTGCGCTGCGCCCGGCCCTGGGCCTGGGCGTGGCCAGCCTGCTGGTGCTCGGCCTGGCCTACGCCGTGGCCACCACCGGGCTGGGTGCGGCGTTGTTTCCGGCCCAGGCCCAGGGCAGCCTGCTGCTGCACCACGGGCAGGTCCGGGGTTCGCAGCTGGTGGCGCAGCCGTTCGTGGGCGATGGCTATTTCCAGGCGCGCCCGTCGGCGGCCAACTACGACCCGATGGCCGCCGCCGGCAGCAACCTGGCGCGTAGCAACCCTGCCCTGCAGGAACGCGTCGCCGACGCTGCCCGCACCGTGGCAGCGCGCGAAGGCATCGCCGTGGACGACGTGCCGGGCGACCTGGTGACCCAGTCCGGCGCGGGCATGGATCCGGAGCTGTCGCCGGCCGCCGCGGCCGTGCAGGTCAAGCGCGTGGCGGGCAACCGCGGGCTGGGCGTGGAGCAGGTGCAGGCCCTGGTGCAGGCGCATACGCAGGGCCCGCAGTGGGGCGTGTTCGGGCAGCCGCGGGTGAACGTGATGACGTTGAACATGGCCCTGGACGGGTTGAAGAACAGCCAGGCGACAGCCGGTGCGACGGAGACGACTGCGCGATGATGTCGCCTTGCCACCGAACGGCGCACACTCTGCCCCCATGACTGACTCCCGCACCCGACAGGCCGACGCGCTGGTGGAGAGCCTGCAGCGCGAGGCCGGCGGCAAGCTCACCGTGTTCCTGGGCGCCGCTCCCGGCGTGGGCAAGACTTACAGCATGCTCGGGCGCGCGCACGAGCAGCTGCGCCGCGGCGTGGACGTGGTGGTGGGGCTGGTGGAAAACCACGGCCGCGCCGAGACCTCGGCCCTGCTGGATGGCCTGCCGCAGGTGCCGCTGCTGCAGCGCGAGTACCAGCAGCATGCGCTGCAGGAAATGGACCTGGATGCGGTGCTGGCGCGGCGCCCGGCGCTGGTGCTGGTGGATGAGCTGGCCCACCGCAACGTGCCGGGCAGCCGCCACGAGCGCCGCTGGCAGGACGTGGTGGAGCTGCTGGACGCCGGCATCGACGTCTGGACCACGATCAACATCCAGCACCTGGAAAGCCTGAATGACGTGGTGATGCGCATCACCGGGGTACGGGTCAGCGAAACCGTGCCCGATGCTGTGCTGGACCGCCTGCATGACATCGTGCTGGTGGACCTGCCGCCGCGCGAGCTGATCGAGCGCCTGCAGCAGGGCAAGGTGTACGTGCCCGAGCAGGCCGCGCAGGCCCTGCAGGCCTTCTTCTCGCCGGCCAACCTGACCGCCCTGCGCGAGCTGGCGATGCAGGAAGCGGCCGACCGGGTGGACACCAGCCTGCGCGAAACGCGCGCCGCACGTGGCGAAGGCAACCTGCCGCTGCGGCGACGGGTGCTGGTGGCGATCGACGGTGGCGGCCAGAGCGAGTACCTGGTGCGGGTGGGGCGACGCATCGCCGAGCGCCGCGACGCGCCGTGGACGGTGGTGACGGTGCAACGCCGCCGCGAAGACGACAGCACCCGCCGCGAGATCGATGCGGCCTTCGCGCTGGCGCGGCGGCTGGGCGGCGAGGCCGAACTGCTGCACGGGCCCAGCATCGCCGACGCGCTGCTGGACCACGCCGCGCACAACAGCGTGTCCACCCTGGTGCTGGGCCGCACCCGCGAACGACCGGTCGCGCGCATGCTCAATCGAACCCTGACCCAACAGTTGATCCAGCGCGGCGCGCATTACGAGATCACCATCATCGGTACCCCGCAGGCGCGTGCGCGTGCACGCCGCCATGGGCTGGCGATGCCGACCCTGAGCACCGGGCGCGATACCGTGCTGGCATTGGTGGCCACGGCGCTGGCGTGCCTGGTGGCCCTGCTGGCCGAGCGCTGGGTGGGGCTGTACGACCTGTCGATGGTGTTCATCGTGGCGGTGGTGGTGGTGGCCGCGCGCAGCCGCACCAGTGCGGCGGTGATGGCCGCGGCACTGTGTTTCCTGGCCTACAACTTCTTCTTCATCGCCCCGCGCTTCACCTTCGCGATCAGCGCGCGCCAGGGCGTGATCACCGTGTTCCTGTTCCTGGTGGCGGCGCTGGTGGCCGGGCGCCTGGCCTCGCGCCTGCGCATGCAGGTGGTGGCGCTGCGCGCCGCCAACCGGCACGCCAATGCGCGCCAGGTGCTGGGCGGGCAGCTGACCCGTGCGGCCAGCAACGAACAGGTGGCGCAGGCCGGACGCGAGGCCATCGAGCAGGCGCTGGACGCGCCGGCCTGGCTGCGCATCGGCGCCGACACCAGTACCAGTGGCAGCGCCGCACCCGGCGACACCGACCTGGCCGCCGCCGACTGGGCGCAGCGCCACGGGCAGCCCAGTGGACGCTTCACTGACACGCTGGCCGGTGCGGAGTGGTGGTTCCTGCCGCTGCTGGACGGCGACGAACGCACCATCGGCGTGGCCGGTATCCGCTTCCCGCGCAGCGCGCCGCGCCTGACCCCCGAGCAGCGCCAGCTGGCCGAGGCGATGGTGGACGACATCGCCCAGGCCGCGTTGCGTACCCGGCTGGTGGCCGACCTGGAAAAGGCCCACGTGAGCAACGAGACCGAACGCCTGCGTTCGGCACTGCTGTCGTCGGTGTCGCACGACCTGCGTTCTCCGCTGGCGGCGATGATCGGCTCGGCCGACAGCCTGTCCAGCTACGCCGATGCCATGGACGCCAGCGACCGCCGCGCCCTGCTCGACACGATCCTGGTGGAGGGCGAGCGGCTGGACCGCTATATCCAGAACCTGCTGGACATGACCCGGCTGGGCCACGAGGGCCTGAAGATCAACCGCGACTGGATCGGGGTGGACGAACTGGTGGGATCGGCCGCGCGCCGCCTGCAGCGGTATCAACCGGGGGTGACGCTGCAGCTGGACATTCCCGGCACGCTGGCGCCGATCTGGGTGCACCCTGCGCTGGTGGAGCAGGCGGTGTTCAACGTGATGGAGAATGCGGCCAAATTCTCCCCGCCCGGCGCGCCGGTGGAGGTGCAGGCGCGCCTGGTGGAGGGCGACCTGCGCATCGACGTGCTCGACGCCGGCCCCGGCATTCCCGATGAGGAACGCGCGCGGATCTTCGACATGTTCTACAGCGTGGAGCGCGGCGACCGCGGCCGGCATGGCACCGGACTGGGGCTGACCATCACCCAGGGCATGGTCGGCGCCCACGGCGGCAGCGTGCAGGCGCTGCCAGGCCGCGACGGACGCGGTACCCTGATCCGCATCACGCTCCCCCTGCTGCACCCCCACCCTGCCGATGACCACGACGAATCCTGACCCTTCCCACGGTGTGCCACCGCCACGTGTGCTGGTGATCGACGACGAAGCGCAGATCCGTCGCTTCCTCGAGATCAGCCTGCGCGCGCAGGGCTATCGCGTGCTGCAGGCCGCCACCGGGCAGGACGGGCTGGAGCAGCTGGTGGGTGAAGGCGCGGACCTGGTGATCCTGGATATCGGCCTGCCGGACATGGAGGGCCATGAGGTGCTGGCCGAGCTGCGCCAGTGGAGCCAGGTGCCGGTCATCATGCTCACCGTGCGCGCCAGCGAAACCGAGAAGGTGCTGGCGCTGGACAACGGCGCCAACGACTACGTGACCAAGCCGTTCGGCACGCAGGAATTGATGGCGCGGGTGCGTGCGCTGCTGCGCACGCGCACGGTGTCGGCCGACGGGGTGTTGCCGCAGTTCGATGACGGCCACCTGCATATCGACCTGGTGCGCCGTGAGGTGCGGCTGGACGGGGCGACGGTGGCGTTGACCCGCAAGGAGTATGCGTTGCTGTCGCTGCTGCTTCGCAATGCCGGCCGGGTGGTGACCCAGCCGCAGATCCTGGCCGAGATCTGGGGGCCGACCCACCAGCACGACACGCATTACCTGCGCATCCTGGTGGGCAAGCTGCGCCATAAGCTGGGGGATTCGGCGCTGGATTCGCGCTACCTGTTCACCGAACCGGGCGTGGGGTTGCGGTTCAAGGGGTGACCGGGGGGTGCGTTGTATCGACCAACGGTCGATACCTACCGGTGATCGGCGCTGGCTGTCGGCGTGCGGTTGTATTGACCAACGGTCGATACCTACCGGTGATCGGCGTTGGCTGCCGGCGTGCGGTTGTATCGACCAACGGTCGATACCTACCGGTGATCGGCGTTGGCTGTCGGCGTGCGGTTGTATCGACCAACGGTCGATACCTACCGGTGATCGGCGTTGGCTGCCGGCGTGCGGTTGTATCGACCAACGGTCGATACCTACCGGTGATGTCGGCGTTGGCTGTCGGCGTGCGGTTGTATCGACCAACGGTCGATACCTACCGGTGATCGGCGTCGGCTGCCGGCGTGCGGTTGTATCGACCAACGGTCGATACCTACCGGTGGTCGGCGTTGGCTGTCGGGCTGCGGTTGTATCGACCAACGGTCGATACCTACCGGTGATCGGCGTCGGCTGCCGGCCTGCGGTTGTATCGACCAACGGTCGATACCTACCGGTGATGTCGGCGTTGGCTGCCGGCGTGCGGTTGTATCGACCAACGGTCGATACCTACCGGTGATCGGCGCTGGCTGCCTGACTGCGGTTGTATCGACCAACGGTCGATACGTAGCGGTGATCGGCGTTGGCTGCCTGACTGCGGGGTAGGTACCGACCGTTGGTCGGTACGCTTTTCTAGAAGCCCAAGTCCACGCCGGGCAGCAGCGGCTGCAGCTGGTCGCGGAACAGCGTCCTGATGCGTTCCAGCGCGGCCTGGTCGTTGCCTTCGAAACGCAGCACCAGCACCGGGGTAGTGTTGGACGCGCGCAGCAGGCCCCAGCCGTCAGGGAAATCAGCTCGCAGGCCGTCGATGGTGGACAGGCGCGCGCCGAAGAACGCCGACTCCTCCGCCTGCGCGGCCGAGACGAACAACGACACCAGCGCATGCGGCGTGCCCGCTTCCACCGGCACCTTCAGCTCCGGCGTGGACACGCTGTCAGGCAGCTCGTCCAGCACCTCGGACGGGGTTTCTTCCCGCTGGGCCAGGATTTCCAGCAGGCGCGACGCTGCATACAGTCCATCGTCGAAACCAAACCAGCGCTCCTTGAAGAAGAAGTGCCCGCTCATCTCACCGGCAAGCTCGGCGTCGGTTTCGCGCATCTTGGCCTTGATCAGCGAATGCCCGGTCTTCCACATCATCGGGCTGCCGCCGTTGCGCAGCACGTAGTCGGACAACTTGCCGCTGCACTTCACATCGTAGATCACCAGGGCGCCGGGATTGCGCTGCAGCACGTCGGCCGCGAACAGCATAAGCAGTCGGTCGGCGTAGATGATGTTGCCTTCCCGGGTCACCACGCCCAGGCGGTCGCCGTCGCCGTCGAAGGCCAGGCCGATGTCCGCATCGAAGCGCTTCACGGTCTGGATCAGGTCCTGCAGGTTGTCCGGATCGCTGGGGTCGGGGTGATGGTTGGGGAAGGTGCCATCCACGTCGCAGTACAAGGGAATGACTTCGGCCCCGATCGCCTCCAGCAGCGGCTGGGCCAGTTCGCCGGCCACGCCGTTGCCGGCATCGGCCACCACCTTGATCGGGCGGTCCAGCTGCACGTCGTCGGCGATGCGCTGGATGTAATCGGCGTTGACCTCGCGCTGCTGCAGGCTGCCCGGTTCGGCGGCCACGTGCAGCTGGCCGTCGCGGATGCGCTGGTACAGCTCGGTGATGGCATCGCCCGACAGGGTTTCACCGCCGACCACGATCTTGAAGCCGTTGTAGTCCGGTGGGTTGTGGCTGCCGGTCACCGCCACGCAGCTGCCCGCGCGCAGGTGGTAGCTGGCGAAGTACACCACCGGGGTGGGGGCCAGGCCGATGTCGATGACATCGCAGCCGGCACGGCGCAGGCCCTCGATCAGGCTGGCGCTGAGTTCCGGCCCGGACAGGCGGCCGTCGCGGCCGACCACGATGTCGCGCAGCCCCTGCACCTGCAGCACCGACCCAATGGCCTGGCCGATCAGCACGGCCACCTGCGGGGTGAGCTCGCGGCCGACCACGCCGCGGATGTCGTAGGCCCGGAAGATGGCGTCGGGTACGTCGTTGCCCGGGCCGGCCGGCAGCGGCGGCGGCGCGGCATCGCTGCCCGCCGCGGCGGTCGGCTCCAGAACGGGATCCAGTTCCAGGCTTTCGCGCAGGGTCGGGCCCTGCTCGCCTTCCACCGCCTCCGCGCGGCGGCGCGGCAGCTTCACCTTGCCCTTGCCGAACTGCAGCATGCCGGCGATGGCCAGCAGCAGTGCCGCCACGATGATGGACGGAATCGCGCCCAGGCCCAGCGGACCGGGTTCGATGTCCGGTACCGCCGCCGACAGGCGCAGGCCGGTCTTGCCGATCGGCCGGGCCAGACCCTCGGCGGACTGCGACAGCGTGGTGTCGCCCTGCTCGATGATGTTGTGGCCGCCCTGGCGCAAGGCGAGGTAGCCGGCCGACGGCACCCGCACCTGGTCGAAGGTGCCGGTCAGGCGCAGGAGCGGCTGACGCACATAGATGACCGCCGGCCCGCGGCTGCCCAGCTGCACCGGCACGGCAAGGCCCAGGCGCTGCCCACCGGCGTCGCGTACCACGCGCGCGGTGACGGTGTCGCCGGCGATGGCCGCTTCCAGCAGCGCCAGACGCGCGTAGCCAAAGGTCTTCGGGTCGGCGTAGGCCGAGTCCAGGTCGGTGGTGAATACCTGCACTTCTTCGGTGCCCGGCCAGCCCTCACGCACCGCAAGCGCGGTGGCGTCGGCGTCGCCGGCGGCCAGCGCGGTGCTGACCCGTTCGCTCTTCACCAGCGTGCGCAGCTGCGCGGTCTGCCCGGAAAGGGCGGCCTGTACGCCCTGCACGATCTGGTCGCGCGAGGTTTCCAAGGCATGGCCTACCGACGCCTGCCGCCATTGGCGCACGCCGCTCCAGGCAAACCATGCCGCCAACAGCACCAGGGCCCCCACCAGCAGCAGCTGGTTACGCTTGCCTGTCGATCGCGGCTGTCCTTCCGCCCTTGCCTTGCTCATCGTGTTCCCCCTGTCAGCGCACCCCGGTATGGCCGAATCCACCCGTTCCCCTGGCGCTGTCGGTGAAAGTATCCACTACCTGCAGCCCCACGCGTGCAATCGGCAACACGACCAACTGTGCAATACGGTCACCGGGCTGCAGCGTGAAGGCCTCGCGGCCGCGGTTCCAGGCGCTGATCAGCAGCGGCCCCTGGTAGTCGGCATCGATCAGGCCGGTGCCGTTGCCGAGCACGATGCCGTGGCGGTGGCCCAGGCCGGAGCGCGGCAACACCACCGCGCACAGGTTCGGGTCGGCGATGTGGATGGCGATGCCGCTGGGAATCAGCGCCGTATCCCCCGGCTGCAGGGTGAGCTCGGTTTCCAGCGCGGCGCGCAGGTCCAGGCCGGCGCTGGCTTCGGTGGCGTAGGCCGGCAGCGGCCAGGTGTCGCCGAAGCGCGGATCGAGCAGCTTCACCTGCAGGGCCTGCAGGGACGGGGCTTGGGTCATGCGTGCAACCTCTGGGCAATCAGGGACAACAGTTGTTCGGCCAGCTGCGCCTTGCTGGTGCCGGGGAAGACCTGTTCCCCGCCCTGCCAGTACGCCGTGGCCGCGTTTTCATCGCTTTCGAAGCCGCCGTTGCTGATCCCGACCTGGTTGGCGATGACCAGGTCCAGCCGCTTGTCGACCAGCTTGCCCCGCGCGTATTTCTCGACGTCGTGGGTTTCGGCGGCGAACCCGACCACCAGCTTCAGCGCGTTGGTCTGCGCGGCCACTTCGGCCAGGATGTCGGCAGTGCGCACCAGTTCAAGCGTCAACGTCTGCGAGCCGGCGGTCTTCTTCAGCTTCTGTGGTGCGATCTGGCGCGGGGTGTAATCGGACACCGCCGCCGCGCCTATATAGATGTCGGCCGGCAACGCCTCGAGCACGGCATCGCGCATCTGCGCGGCCGAGCGCACGTCCACCCGCTGCACCCCGGCCGGGGTGGCCAAGTGCACCGGGCCGCTGACCAGCACCACCTGCGCGCCCTGGCGCACGGCGGCGGCCGCCAGCGCATAGCCCATCTTGCCGCTGCTGCGGTTGCCCACGTAGCGGACCGGATCGAGGTCTTCATAGGTGGGGCCGGCGCTGATGACCACGCGCAGGCCCTTCAATTCCTGTGCCGCCTCGGCCACAGCACGGTCCTGCACCGACGCCAGCGCCGCCACGATGGCGTGCGGCTCGCTCAGCCGGCCGGGGCCGGATTCGCCTTCGGCCAGCGGGCCGTCTTCCGGGCCGATCACCTGGGCGCCGCGCTCGCGCAGCAGGCTGATGTTGGCCTGGGTCGCCGGGTGCAGCCACATGCGATGGTTCATGGC
This sequence comes from Stenotrophomonas sp. NPDC077420, assembly GCF_044543385.1. Taxonomy (NCBI): domain Bacteria; kingdom Pseudomonadati; phylum Pseudomonadota; class Gammaproteobacteria; order Lysobacterales; family Lysobacteraceae; genus Stenotrophomonas; species Stenotrophomonas sp. NPDC077420. The sequence goes on along the minus strand of NZ_JBITVZ010000013.1, from coordinate 110,166 downwards.
CGGACACACGGTGAGCGGCGCGGTGGTGGCCAGGCACAGGGTGGTGACCAGGTCATCGGCATGGCCGTTGGCCAGCCGGGCCAGCAGGTCGGCGGTGGCCGGGGCGACCACGATGCGGTCGGCCCAGCGCGCCAGCTCGATATGGCCCATGGCCTGTTCGGCCGCGCTGTCCCACAGGGTGGTGCGGGTGGGCTGGCCGGACAGGGCCTGGAAGCTGAGCGGGGTCACGAACTGCTGGGCGCCGGCGGTCATGGCGACCTGCACCTGGGCCCCGGCGTCGCGCAGGCGGCGCACCAGTTCCAGCGACTTGTAGGCCGCGATGCCGCCACCCACGCACAACAACAGCTTCTGGCCTGCCAGTGGGCGCGCCTGCGCCGGGGAAGCCTGGGGGGAGTCAGCCACCTGCGGAATTCCTGTCGATCTGAGGCGATTAGCTTACCCGATGGGGGGTGCCGGGCTGATGCCCCAGGGGCATAAGGAGCGGGTTTTTGGTCATTAGGGGACCGCTGGGGGCGTGAGCACCGGAGCCAGGCGCTGGCCCACGTAGGAGGGTCGAGCGCAGCCGGTACGCCATGAGAACGAGGCGACAGACACGCTACTTGACACATCGTCCAGTGCCCCGGAAATCGCACTTGGTAGCATTGGAGCCAGTCAATCAAGGATGGCAAACTGCCCGTGCCGAAGTCCCCTGTTGTACTTGACCCGTTCCGTACCTGCGACGAAGCCTTTACCGAGATCGAGCAGCGCGTAAGTGCAGGCGTCCACCCGGACCGCCTTCGCCTCGGCCATAACGAGCGCGCCCTGTACTGGGTCTGCAACAACAGCATGCTGCGCTATGACGGGCCGGACGAGGCGACGGTGGCGCAGCGCCTCGATGCGCACCTGGCACTGATCTCACTGCTGCTTGCCAAGGGCGCCGACCCGAACAAGGCGGCCGGTCGGGGCGCCACCCCACTGTCGGCCACGTGCCGGGACTTCATCTTCAGCCCGTCGCCATGGGCCGTGGCCAAGCTGCGCCTGCTGCTGGACGCCGGTGCCAACCCGCGCCTGACCAAGGACTCGCCGGTCTGCACCGTGCTCGGCCTGCGCGACATGCGCGGCGAGGTCTTCAATTCCGCGTTCGATGCGGACGCTGACCCGGCCGAAAGCGAGCTTGTCTTCCAGGCCATCGATGCCCTGCTGCAGGCCGGCGCCAGCATCGAGGCCATGGACCATCGGCAGATGTACACCCCGCTGCTGATCGCCGCCTACCTGGGCAGCGTGCCCTTGCTGCGTTTCCTCGCAGCGCGGGGCGCCAACCTGCACGTCGTCAATCCGGCCGGCTCCAACGCGTTGATGTATGCGGCCGGCGACGTGGGCGGACTGAAGGCCAGCCGCGGCGGCATCTCCACCACCTGGCACCGGATGGGCGACCCGGTGGCCGTGACCCGGCTGCTGCTCGAATGGGGTGTGGACCCGGCCGCAACCAACGAGCGCGGCCGCACGCCGCTTGCACTGGCCTTGAATGCCGGCAACCTGGACGTTGCGGTGGTGCTGGCCGAGGCCCTCTCGGCGCAGGGCAAGTTGTTGAAAGCGGATGTGCGCCGGTTCAAGGGAACCGGGTTCGAGGCGCAGGTGGCAGCACTGGCCACCAGTGGCCGCACGAGCAAGCCGCCCAGGAACCAGTCGAAGCCGATGGGTGCCGCGCAGGCCGAGTCGTGGGCCCGCGCGCGGCAGGCGATGAACCATCCCTCGGCGTGGCAGCGCCCGGCATGGTTCTGCACGTACAACAAGGCACTCTTCGAGCATCTGGCCAGCGGCGCTCATCCGGACATTCCGCCGCAGCGGCTGTATGCCGACTACACCGACGCGCTGCGCTCCCTGTTCCTGTCCAAGACCAAGGACTGGGTCAGCCGCAGCGGCGTGGTGACGGTGCAGCCGGACAGGGTGTCCTGGGAAACCCTGCGCGTCAGTTTTTCGCAACTGGAAGGTGAAGCGATGCCATGCCGCGAAGAGGTGTTCCTGTCGATGTCCGCCGAACACCCGCCGAGCGTGGAGGCTGTGGCGGAGGTGGTGGGGCGGATGAGTGCACGCTATTTCAAACTGACTGCCTGAGGTCGCGGTCGTCATCAGGCCGCGTGAACGTCAATCACCGGCCTTCTTGTGCGCTCGAAGCGCTTCTGTCTGCTGACGTTGACGGCATATCCAACGAAGTCACTTACGACACTCACTACCTCCAGGCGATAGGTTCTTCCAGAACTGGGACGCAGTCTTCAACCTCGCCGTCATCTGACTCCTAGACTTCGCGCCACAAGCGAGCGCGCAAGGTCGAGCCGAAGAGCAGCAGATGGCGATAGCAAAGAGCAAGTGGCTTGCGTACACCGTCCTGGTCGGGTTGATTCCGATCTTCTCGCGGTTCCTCATCTGGCTCGTGACCAAGGAAGGCAGCATCGAGCCCTTCGCGCCACAGGAATTCATCGCATTCGGGCTTGTACTTCTCATTTCCAACATCAATGAAATCGAGCACCTCGCAAACGTTGAGCGTCCATGGAAGACAGCACAGTACGGCACGTCCGCGTTCTTGATCGCGATTCACGGCGTTCTCTTCTGTCTGACCTTGATCGGAGGCGATTCCATCGAGCCGCAGGCCATCATGCAGTGCGTTGCGATCACCGCGCTCGCCTCACTTGGCTTCAGCTATGCCCTGTTCAATCGGATCTCAAAGATCCAACCTCCCCTCCCGGAGCCCGTTTCATGACAACCATTCTTGTTGCATCAACCGTTGTGATCGCCCTTGTCGCCCTTGGGGTCGCAGCCTGGACGGTGGTCGAAACCCATAAAGAGACGAAGCGTCGGAAGCAACGAGATCAGGCAGAGTAATCTGCAGTGCCCGGGCCAGAGGCGGCGACCACCGGCCGAGCAATGCAACGTTGTACGGCAATGCCGAAGTGGATCCGGTTCTTGGCCACAAGAGCATCCATCGCCGTTCTCCTGCCACGCCACAACGTCGCTGGGTCCGGTTGAGTGTGTGATGCGTGGGCGCTACGCCCTGTTCCGCGGCCGACGGGTCTTTGTGGATGTCATTGCCATGACGGAGTCGCTCCGCCTCGCGATGCACCTCGGCCGGGTCGTTAAGCACAGCGCATTCTTCAAGGTGGTGAGTGAGGGAAAGCAGACCTTGAAGCAATGAAGCCCTTCCTTCGTGAGGCCGATGAGCATTCACTCGGGTAGCGGCTCGCCCGATGCAGGACGCTTTCCTACGCGGCCACGCTGTGGTTCCCGATGCCCCCTCATCGCATATGCCCTGACACTGCCTGCATGGCAATCAAACACTGGCCCGAGAGCGACCGACCCCGCGAGAAGCTGCTGCGGCTTGGGCCCGAGGCACTTTCTGATTCGGAACTGCTGGCGCTGTTCATTGGCAGCGGCTGCAGCGGCATGGATGCAGTGCAGAGTTCGCGCCGCCTGCTTGAGGAGCACGGCCCTCTGCGCAGGCTCATGGACATGGATGCCACCGGGCTGAGGAAGCTGCCAGCCCTCGGGCCTGCCCGCGCCTGCAAACTCGTCGCTGCGCTGGAGCTGGCCAGCCGCCATCTCCTGGCCGATCTCGTGCGCGGCGAGAGCATCTGCGACCCCGGCTCGGCCGGGCGCTACTTCAAGATGCGATTGCGCGCACGGCCGCAGGAGGTTTTCGCCGCGCTGTTCATGGACACCCGCAACCGGACCCTGGCGTATGAGGAACTGTTCACCGGCACCATCGACGCCGCGGCCGTCTACCCGAGGGAAGTGGTCCGGCGGGCACTGCTGCACAACGCAGCGGCGGTCATCGTCAGCCACAACCACCCTTCCGGCCGGCCCGAACCCTCGCGGGCGGATCGTGAGATCACCGACCAGCTTCATCAGGCCCTTGAGCTGGTGGGCGTCCGGCTGGTCGACCACATCGTCGTGGGCGACGGCCCGCCGGTTTCCATGGCCGAGCGCGGTTGGCTCAGGCGTGGCCCATTTCCCCACAGCTGAACGGCCCGCTCAGCCGGATTGCCCGCCCCGCAAGGGCTCCAGCCCTGTCCGGAGACCCGCCGCCGACCCCCGCTGTGCCCCGGTTCAATGGATCGGGGCAGCTTCTGGGCTAAAATTACCGATTCCGCCGCTCCAGTCTTCAAAGCAGGCCTTGTGAAAAATCTCCTCCGCGCCCTGATCAGCCAGGGCATCGAAGCGCTGCGTGCCAATGGCACGCTGCCGGCCGACACCCTGACCCCGGAATTCGTGGTGGAACGCCCGAAGACCCGTGAACACGGTGATTTCGCCACCAATGCCGCCATGCTGCTGGCCAAGCCGGCGCGCAGCAACCCGCGCGCCCTGGCCCAGGCCCTGTTGGACGGCCTGCCCAAGAGCGACGATGTGCTGCGCGTCGAGATCGCCGGCCCCGGCTTCATCAATTTCCACCTCGCCCCCAGCGCCTACCAGCGTGAAGCGGCCAGCGTTCTCAAGGAAGGGGCCGATTACGGCCACAACCTGAGCGGCAATGGCCGTACCGTGGGCGTGGAATACGTGTCGGCCAACCCGACCGGCCCCCTGCACGTGGGCCACGGCCGCGCGGCGGCGATCGGCGACAGCCTGGCCCGCCTGCTGGAAGTGAACGGCTGGAACGCCAAGCGCGAGTTCTACTACAACGACGCCGGCGTGCAGATCGAGAACCTGGCCCTGTCCACCCAGGCCCGCGCCAAGGGCATCAAGCCGGATGACGCCGGCTGGCCGGAAGGCGGCTACCGGGGTGACTACATCGAGGACGTGGCCAAGGCCTATCTGGCCGGCGCCACCGTGGAGCTGGAAGGCCATTCGGTGGTGGGCGAGCGCGACCCGGACAACCTGGACGCGATCCGCCGCTTCGCCGTGGCTTACCTGCGCAACGAGCAGAACCAGGACCTGGCCGCCTTCGGAGTGGATTTCGACATCTACTTCCTGGAGAGCTCGCTGTACAAGGACGGCAAGGTCGAAGAAACCGTGGCCCAGCTCAACGCGGCCGGCCATACCTATGAGGAAGGCGGCGCGCTGTGGCTGCGCTCGACCGACTTCGGTGACGACAAGGACCGCGTCATGCGCAAGTCCGACGGCACCTACACCTACTTCCTGCCGGACGTGGCCTACCACCTGAGCAAGTGGCAGCGCGGCTATGAGCGCGCCATCACCGAGCTGGGCGCGGACCACCACGGTTCGCTGGCGCGCGTGCGCGCCGGCCTGCAGGCGCTGGACGTGGGCATTCCCAAGGGCTGGCCGGAATACGTGCTGCACCAGATGGTGACGGTGATGCGCGGCGGCGAGGAAGTGAAGCTGTCCAAGCGGGCCGGCAGCTACCTGACCCTGCGCGACCTGATCGAGGAAGCCGGGCGCGATGCGACCCGCTGGTTCCTGATCGCGCGCAAGCCCGATTCGCAGCTGACCTTCGATATCGACCTTGCCCGCCAGCAGAGCAATGACAATCCGGTCTTCTACGTGCAGTATGCGCACGCCCGCGTGTGCAGCCTGCTGCGCCAGGCACAGGAGAAGGGGCTGTCGTACACCCCGGCCGAGGGCCTGACCGGGCTGTCGACGCTGACCGACGAACCCTCGCTGTGGCTGATGGTGGAAATGTCGCGCTTCCCGGAAGTGGTGGAAGCGGCCGGCATCGCGCTGGAACCGCACCTGATCGCGCAGTACCTGCGTGAATTGGCGCACGCGTTCCACACGTGGTATCACGGCACGCAGGTGCTGGTGGCTGACGAAGCCGAACGCAATGCCAAGCTCACGCTGGCCTGCGCGGCGCGCCAGGTGCTGGCCAATGGTCTGAACATCCTGGGCGTGTCCGCCCCGGAAAAAATGTAAGCAGTGGAGAAGCGGTAAATGGCAGCACGACGCGGCAAAACCCAGGCCCGACGCAATACCAGCCAAGGCACGCCCGGATGGGTGTGGCTGGTGGCTGGCGTGGCGATTGCCGCCGTGGTGTTCCTGGCGGCACCGAACCTGTTCAAGAACGATGGCGACGGCTTCCTGCGGGTAGGCCCGCAGCCGGACCCGAACGCGCAGCCGGCCCCGGTCAGCGACGCGGACACCGACGTGGGCGCTGAACTGCCCAAGCCGGGTGCGGCCGCCAAGCCTGCCGAACCGGCCAAGCCGGCCACCACGCAGTACGACTTCTACACCCTGCTGCCCGGCAAGGAAGTGGAAATGTCGGATGCGGAGCTGGCCGCCAGCGCGCGCGCCGAAGACCAGCGCCGTGCCAAGGCCGAAGCGCAGCGCGCGCAGGCCGCACTGGAAGGTCGCCCGGTTCCGGCAGCCACGCCGGCGCCTACCACGGCAACGGCTACCGCCGCCGCCGCCACCACTGCACCGGCCCCGTTGCCGGCGCCGGTGGCCGAGCGCCCTGCAGCCGCCGCTGCACAGCCGAAGCCGGTTGCGGCTGAGGCCGCGCCCAAGCCGGAGGCCACTGCTGCGGCCGCTCCGGCGACGGCGGCAGCAGAGCCGGCGAACAACGTGCGTTACATCCTGCAGGCCGGCGCCTTCGGAGCATCGGGCGATGCCGAAGCCACCAAGGCCAAGCTGGCCATGATCGGCCTGGCGGCGCGGGTGGAATCGGCGCAGATCAACGGCAAGACCGTATACCGCGTGCGCATGGGTCCGTACGGCACCGCCGGCGAGCTGGCCGAGGCCAAGCAGAAGCTGGACGGCACCGGGTTGCAGGCGATGGCGATCAAGGCGCAGTAGCGCCGGCAGGTAGAGCCGACAGGTAGAGCCGACTGTCAGTCGGCTGCTCCACAAAAATGCCCCGCACCGCGGGGCATTTTTGTCTGTGTTGGGTCGCGAAGAGCAGCCGACTGACAGTCGGCTCTACCGGGCGGCGGCATCATTGCGGTGGGGGGCGGCATCATTGCCGTGGGCGGCGGCATCATTGCCGTGGGCGGCGGCATCGTTGCGGTGGGCGACGGCATCGTTGCGGTGAGGCGGCGGCAGCGTTGCGGTACGCGACGGCAGCGTTCAGTCGCGCGCGACCTGGAAGCCGGCAAACGACTGGCTGACCGGCATCACTTCCAGGCGGTTGATGTTGAGGTGCGCCGGCAGGTTGGCCACCCACAGGATCTGCTCGGCGATGTCGTCGGCGGTCATCGGGTTGGCGCCGGTGTAGAGCGTGTCCGAGGCAGCCTGGTTGCCGTGGGTGCGGACCAGGGTGAATTCGGTTTCGGCCATGCCCGGTTCGATGGTGGTCACGCGCACGCCGGTGCCGTGCAGGTCCGAGCGCAGGCCCAGCGAGAACTGGCTGACGAAGGCCTTGGTGCCACCATAGGCGTTGCCGCCCGGGTACGGGTACACGCCGGCCACCGAGCTGATGTTGATGATGGCGCCCTTGCGCGCCACCAGCTGCGGCAGCAGGCGGTGGGTGAGCGTGACCAGCGCGGTGACGTTGGTGTCGATCATGGTGCGCCAGTCGTCCAACGAGGCGCTCTGGGCCGGGGCGGTGCCCTGGGCCAGGCCGGCGTTGTTGACCAGCAGGTCGATGTCGGCGAAACCCGCCGGCAGCGCCGCCAGGGCCGCTTCCATCGCGGCGTTGTCGCGCACGTCGAAGACCGCCGCATGTACGCGCTCAGGGCCGTAAGCGTCGACCAGCGGCTGCAGCCGTTCGGCACGGCGCCCGGTGGCGATGACGCGCCAGCCAGCCTGGGCGAAACGATGGACGGCGGCGGCGCCAAAGCCGGAAGTGGCGCCGGTGATCAGGGCGGTACGGGTCATCGCGGGTCTCCGTGGGATTCCCGGCTATTTTCGCACCCCGCGCCCGATGATGTTGGCCGGGGCTGGCGGCTTCAGCGGATGCGGAACACGCGGGCCTTGGGCAGGTCCTCGTCCACCTGCAGGAACCAGCGCCCGGCGATGCCCGGCACCACCACGATGGGCGGGTTGCTGCGGCTGGCCTTGAGCTTCATGTCGCCCTTGAGCACCTGCCACTGCTGGCCGTTGTCCAGGGTGAACACGGTACCCGGCTGCCAGCCGTCGACCTGGCCGCTAACGCGGGCATGGATGGGGCCGTCGTCCAGGCCCGGGAACATCGGGGCCGGGGTGGGTGCGCCGGGCAGCGGTGCCGGGGCTGCCGCGGCAGCCACCGGAGCGGGCGCCGGGGCGCGGGCGTCGGCCTCGCGCAGCAGGCGGTTCAGGGTCTGCAGCTGGGACGGGGTAAGGCCCACCTCGGCCAGTTGCTGCGGGTCCACGCGCTGTTCGATCGCCACATACGGGGCCTGGGCCCAAGCCGCTGCGGCCAGCCACACCGTGCCCACACCCGCCAGAACCTGCCACCTGCGCATTGCCCGCTCCACTGCCTGTCGATGCCCGAGGAGCGCACTGTGCTTCACTTTCATGGCAGCCAGATGACAGCCGGTACGGGCCGTTTCGGGGCGCGGCGGCTGGTGGGGGTAAAATGGCGGCCAGCCACGCAGCCGCGATGGCGGTATTGGACGTCACATGATCAACAACGATGTACTGCGCAGCATCCGTTACATGCTCGACCTGAGCGACGGAAAGATTGCGGAAATCTGTGCCCTGGCCGACCCGGCCTTCGTGGTCGACAAGGCCGATGTGCCCGGTTGGCTGCGCAAGGAGAACGAGGAAGGCTTCGTGGCCTGCGACGACCGCACGCTGGCGCACTTCCTGGACGGGCTGATCGTGCAGATGCGCGGCCGCGATGAAAGCCAGCCGCTGCGCCCGGTGGAAAGGCGCATCACCAACAACCTGGTGTTGAAGAAGCTGCGGGTGGCCTTCGAGCTGAAGGATGTGGATATGCATGCCATCTTCGAGAGCGCGGGCTTCCCGGTCTCCAAGCCGGAGCTGTCGGCGTTGTTCCGGCAGCCGGATCATAAGAATTTCCGCGCGTGCGGCGATCAGCTGCTGCGTAACTTCCTGAAGGGGTTGACGCTGCGCGTTCGCGGGGCGTGAGGGGGGGGAGCCACGCAGGGCGTGGCTCAACCTTTTTCGGTCGGTGATACGTTGGACACGCATGGCGTGTCGCCACGCGTCAGAACGTGGTCTGGATCGCGAATTCAACGCGGGAGCCGGCGTTGCTGCCGAACAGGCGCTTGGCGGCGCGGTCGGTGTCGTGGGCGGTCAGGCGCAGCTCCCACGGGCCGTGGACCTTCCAGATGGCGCTGAGCTGGCCGTGCAGGTAGTCCTCGGCGTACGCGCTGTCGAGCCAGTACTGGCCCAGCGCGCCTTCGATGCGCCACTGCTCGCCCAGCGGCAGCCGTGCGCCAACCTGCGCGTAGGTGCCGGTGGTGCCGCTGGCCAACGCATCGTCGGACACCCCCACGCTGACCCAGTAGCGTTCCTTCCAGGTGATGGTGCTGTTGAGCTCGGTCCAGTCCAGGTCGACGGTGGTGGACGGGTACAGGTAATGGGTAACGTTGACGTCCAGCGCCCAGTCGGGCGCGAGTTGGCCACCCCACCCGGCCACGATGTCGAACTCGCTGCGCGCGCCCACGTCCGGTGCGAATGACACCCCCGACCCCCACACCGACGCGTACCAGCCTGATTCGCTGCCCAGCTTGACGCCGGCCTGCACGGTGGGATCTTCCAGCGTCTGCGAGCTGCCGCGCCACACGTAGTCGGTGGTCAACGTGGCGTTGCCGCTCACGGCGGCAGATGCCGCGCCGCTCAGCGCCAGGCCGAGTACCAGACCCCCCATCCGGCGCACGCTGCGCCCTGTTTCCTGTAGTGCCACCACATCCACCACTCAATAAAACGGCCGCGCCGTTGAGGTGCGTAGTGTGGTGAGGGTGGGCGTAAAGGGGCCATGCGGTGCGGCCGCAACCCGCGCAAATTCGGCGTAAAAGCTGCAATGGAATCCTGCCAACCCATGGGTCCCTGCACCGCCGTGCCGGCCAACGGCCGGCGCTACGGACGGGCCGCGTTATCATGGCGATCCTGACTGACCTGCAGCGAGAATGGCGTGGACGCGATCCTGACCCCGGTATCGATTGGCGAGCTGATCGACAAGATCACCATCCTGGAAATCAAGGCCGAACGCATCACCGATGCGGGCAAGGTGGCCAATGTCCGCACCGAACTGGATGGCCTGCTGCCGCTGTGGCAGGACCTGCTGGCCGCACAGCCGGGGCTGGAGCCGCTCAAGGCACAGCTCAAGGACATCAACGTGCGGATGTGGGAGATCCAGGACCAGCTGCGCGACAAGGAAGCGGCACAGGTGTTCGATGATCAGTTCATCCAGCTGGCGCGGGGGGTGTATGGCACCAACGGCGAGCGGGTGAAGGTGAAGAACGAGATCAACCGGATTGCCGGTTCGCAGCTGGTGGAAGAGAAGCAGTACCAGGGGGAATGATCGCCGTCCCGTATGGCGCTGGTTGGCATTGCGGCGGTCGCCGCGCGGCGATAACGCGCGTGGTTCAGCGCGGCTCGGCGAGCCGCGCCAGGCCTTCAGTGGCCGAGCGGGTCAGGGGGGCGGGCAATGCGTCGGGCGCAAACCAGTCCACGGCCAGGATTGCGTCGGGTTCAAGCGATGCGGCCGGCGTGTCGTCCAGCGTGCGCGCCAGGTAGACCGGTGCCACCCAGTGCTGGCCCAGCGCCGGTTCGAAGTGGTCCACCACGCAGAGCAGCCGCTCCAACGCGATGCGCAGGCCGGTCTCTTCCCGCACTTCGCGCACCACGGTGTCTTCCACCTTCTCCATCCAATCGACCTTGCCGCCGGGCAGACCCCAGTGGCCCTGCTCGGGCGGACGCCCGCGCTTGACCAGCAGGACGGCCCCATCGGCGCGCTGGATGACGGCGCCACAGCCGACGCGGGGGTGTTGCAGTGGGGTCGGCTGGGACATCGGGTTCTCCGGGAGGGCGGAGGCATTATCGCCTGCGGGCGCGCGACCACCAACGGTGGCCGCCTACCGGTTGGTGCACGTGCGCGACCACCAACGGTGGCCGCCTACCGGTTGCTGCACGTGTGCGACCAACAACGGTGCCCGCCCGCCGGTTGCTGCACGTGTGCGACCACCTACGGTGCCGCCCGCCGGTTGCTGCGCGTGTGCGACCACCTACGGTGCCCGCCCGCCGGTTGCTGCGCGTGCGCGACCACCAACGGTGCCCGCCCGCCGGTTGCTGCGCGTGCGCGACCACCAACGGTGGCCGCCTACCGGTTGCTGCGCGTGTTCGGCCAACGGTGCCCGCCTGCCGGTAGGGTGGTAGGTGCCGACCGTTGGTCGGTACGCCTTTCGCGGCCACAAAAAAGGCCCGGCAATGTGCCGGGCCCTTGTCGCTGCGCCAGTCAGGCGCGCAGCGGCGCGATCAGACGCCGCTTACCAGCTGAAGCGCGGGCCGACCGACCATTCCTTGTCACCGTGGCGATTCATCTTGATGTCGCCGTTGATGCCCCAGTTCTGGTTCAACTTCACCTGGCCACCGAGGCGACCGTAAAACTCGCCGTCCGGGTTGATGCCGTGCTTCTTGCTGTAATCCTCATAACCGGCCATGGCATAGACTTCGGCGTGCTGGCCGAACGCGGTACGGATACCGGCTTCAGCGCTGTAGCCGTTGAAGTCCAGGCCTTCCTTCGGGTCGTACTTGTTGTAGGCGACGCGGCCCACGAAGTCGGTGCTGGTGGCGATTTCGTGGTTGTAGCCCACACCCACGCGCCACTGGTCGATCTTGAAGTCGCCGATGTCGGTCTTCTGCTGGTTGTACTCACCAAATGAATGGAAGTTCGGCAGGAAACCGTAGGAACCCTTCACACCCCAACCGTCAGCCTTGCCACCATCGGCATCGGTCTTGACGTAATCGCCTTCGGCGTAATTGTAGGAAAGGCCTTCGGCAGCGGAAGCGCCGAACGGCAGAGCGGCGGCCAGCGCCAGGGCAATCAGGGAAGTCTTCATGGGGGTACACCTTTTTCTTGTTCGTTCGTGCAGTGGCGCAAGCGGCTTCTGCATCGGGAATGTAAATTCTCCGTTATTCGACACAACGCGCCCTGAAGTCAGCCGCTTTCGACTCCGCGCATTTTCGGCAACCATTCAGTAGGCGCATGTCATACGCGCGCAATGCAATGCGCCGCCGTGCACACCGCGTGACGTAGGCACACGCCGTGCGTGTCCTGCGCGATCCGTGGACGAGCGATTACAGCGGGGAGACACGCATGGCGTGTCGCGACGGGCGAATCCAGGAAGGACACCGACCAGAACGGTGCGGCAGTCGAGAAAGGAATCTGGTCACGACGATACCCTCGGCGGGGCGTCGCGCGTTGGGGAAGCCGCTCTTGGGGAGTAGTCGGCTAACGCGCCCATCTTCCGTATTGCACCGGCTGACGCAGCTGGGGCGTCACACCGCAGGTCTCTTGGGGAAGGCCCTGCCCGGCTTTCGCATAGTGGGCTGAACCCGGACCGGTAAACATCAGGATGTTCCTCACTGTGATTAGGGTTTTTCTTACCCTGACGCGCTTCCAGATCTGCGTACCGACGTGCAACTGATTGATTTTCCGCGTTGACACCGCATGTACACGTGGCCGTCACCGGATCTGACGGACGCGCGGCGCATTGTCGATTTCCCCCACGCCCACGCGTCTTACCTAGTGAAGGTGCCCATCCTGGTGCACCGGTGACCGGAGGCTGCAGATGTCCTATATCGACGGTTTCGTCCTGGCCGTACCCACCGCCAACAAAGAAAAATTCATCAAACACGCCAATGACGGCGATACGGTGTTCATGGAGTTCGGCGCCACGCGCGTAGTGGAGTGCTGGGGCGACGATGTCACCCACGGCAAGCAGACCGATTTCTACCGCGCGGTGGAGGCCAAGGACGGTGAAACCATCGTGTTCTCCTGGATCGAGTGGCCGGACAAGGCCACGCGCGACGCGGGCATGGAGAAGATGATGAAGGATCCGCGCATGGATCCGGCCAACAATCCGATGCCGTTCGACGGCAAGCGCATGATCTACGCCGGCTTCGTGCCGATCGTGGAACTGCACGGCAAGCAATAGGCGGCGGCCCGGCAACGACGACGCGCGCAGCCACCCGACCGGGTTACCGGGTCTGGCTGCCGTCGTCGTCCAGGCGGTGGACGCCCATGCCCATGCCACCTCCCATGCCGCCCATGCCACCGCCGCCGCCCTTTCCGCCGCGCTCGCCCGGGTCGGTTTTGCCGCGGGCACCGCCGGCGGTCGGCCGGGTCGGGCCTTGGCGCGGGATGGTCACGCTGGTGGGAATGGGCGCCAGGTCCAGCGCTTCCCGGATGAAGTCGCGCAGCGACACCACCAGTTCGGCGGTGGGTACGGCGCGGCCTTCGGCCAGTTCATTGGCGGCATGCGCGGCCAGCCGCACCTGCTCGTCGGTGCCCAGCAGCACGATGTCCGACAGCGCCGCTTCCACTGCATCCCGGATCCGGCGGGCACGGTCGCTGCCGCTGCTGAGGGGCAATGCCAGGGCATCGTCGCTTCCGGCGGGCGCTTGGCGCAGGTCGCGCAGGTGCCGCGGGTCCACATGCAGCGCACCGGTGAATGACCCGCCCAGGGTCTTGTACGCGGCAATCAAGGTCCGCAGCCGCTCGTTGATCTGGCGGTTTTCGCGCTCGCGGCGTTGTTGCAGGGTCTGCATGAAGACCAGGCGGATACCCACGCCGATCAGGGTGATGACAGCCAACCCGACCAGGGTCGAGAGCATGGCCTGCCAGGAACTGAAGTCCAGGTTGCGCATCGGTGTGCAGACTCCCCGCCGTGATGGCTGGAATGGCCCTGCGTTCTACCGAACACCGCGTCGGTGCGGCGTGTCGAGGGGGTGCACACGGCGCCCGCCCGGGGGCAGGCGCCGTGCTGACGCACTTACTTGCGGGCGCGCTTGGCCGGGGCCTTGCGGGCCACGGTCTTGGCGGCGCGCTTGGCCGGGGCGGCCTTGCGGGCGACGGCCTTCCTGGCCACGGCCGTCTTCTTGCCGACGACCTTCCTGGTGGCTGCCGACTTGCGGGCAACGGTCTTCTTGGCGACGGCGACCTTCTTGCCGACCGACTTGCGGGCAACGGCGGTCTTCTTGCCAACGGCCTTCTTGGTGGCGGCCGACTTGCGGGCGACAGCCTTTTTGGCAGTTGCGACCTTCTTGCCGGCGACCTTCTTGGCGGCCACGGTCTTCTTGCCAGCAACCTTGCGGGCGGTGGCCGACTTCTTGGCTACGGCCTTCTTTGCGGTAGCAACCTTCTTGCCGACAGCCTTTCTGGCGGTCGCGGTCTTCTTGGTCACGGCCTTCTTGGCGGTGGCCGACTTGCGGGCGACCGCCTTCTTGGCCGTGGCGACCTTCTTGCCAGCGACCTTCTTGGCCGCAGCGGTCTTCTTGGTCACGGCCTTCTTGGCGGTGGCGACCTTCTTGCCGGCAACCTTCTTGGCGGCCTTGGTGGTCTTGGTCACGGCCTTTTCGGCGGCGGCCTTCTTCTTGGCGACCTTCCTGGTCAGTGCAGCCGCTTCGGCCTTGGCATTGGACTTGGCCGCTTCCAGCTTCTTCTTGGCGCTGGCCAGGGTCTTGCCCACCGACTTGGCGGCCTTGTCGGCCTTCTTGGCGACGGTCTTCTCGGCCTTCTTGACCGCCTTGGTCACCTTGGCCACCTGCGTGGTGGCGGCCTTGCGTGCGCGCTTGGCGGTCTTCTTCACCGTGGCAACCACATCTTCAGCGGTGTGCGCGATGGTTTCGCCCACGCTTTCGGCAGTCTCTTTCACGCTGTCGACGCCCTGCGACAAAGTCGCGGTCACACCATTTCCGTTGCTCATGTTGCCCTCCTGAGGGGCCTGGTCAGTGATTTCGCTGGCGATGCTATACCGGCGCGGTCCTGGGTGGAACGGTCCAGTCGCAGCCGGTGAGGCGCGGATGTGCTGGGGCGATGGGGCGAAGACAGCACGCGGATACCGTTGTGGTGTGGAAAAGCGCTTTAAAACAGCGGTGCGCGTGTTTCCCGTGCATGCACGCGTGGCGCATTTCGTGTGCGCGGCGGCGGGTGGTGCGGGTCTGAAATTGATCGACCCGTGCGAGGTTTCTGTTGCCATTCCCTGCACAACTGCGCTGGCCGTGCGGGAATTTGCGGTGGGGCGGCAGAGCGTTTCTTCGTTCGGCGTCCATGCGTTGCCGCGGCGACGGGCGCTATCGACGGTCGTCCGGGGACCGGCCGTGCCGAAGACCGGATGTGGCGGGCGCCGCTCATCCGGTTTTCAGGCGATGCCGGACAGACTCGATGCGCTTGAATTACCGTATACCCGTTCCCTGACCCCGCCCGGATTCCCATGCGACCGCTTCCGACCCTGCTTACGCTCGCACTTGCTGCCGCCTTCGGTGGCTTCGTCGCCTCTGCCATCAACGCCCATCTGGACAATCGCGCCGAGGCGGCCCCGGCCTCGCTGGCGATTCCGGCCACGGCCGCGTTGCCGGCGTCGGTGGCGGGACAGCCGCTGCCATCGCTGGCACCGATGCTGGAGCGGGTGATGCCGGCGGTGGTCAGCGTCAACACCAAGCAGGTGGTGCGGGTGCGCAACCCGTACTTCAACGACCCGTTCTTCCGCCGCCTGTTCCCGGAAGTGCCGCAGGAGCGGATCAACGAATCGCTGGGCTCGGGGGTGATCATCGACGCCGCCGAAGGCCTGGTGCTCACCAACCACCACGTCATCGACAATGCCGACGACGTGCAGGTGACCCTGTCGGACGGGCGCACGGTCAAGGCCGAGTTCCTGGGGTCGGACCGCGACACCGACGTGGCGCTGATCCGCATTCCCGCCGACAAGCTCACCGCACTGCCGCTGGGCGACAGCGCCCAGCTGCGCGTGGGCGACTTCGTGGTGGCGATCGGCAACCCGTTCGGTTTCAGCCAGACAGTGACCTCGGGCATCGTCTCGGCGGTGGGCCGCACCGGCATCCGCGGACTGGGCTACCAGAACTTCATCCAGACCGACGCGTCGATCAACCCGGGCAATTCCGGCGGCGCGCTGGTCAACCTGCAGGGCCAGCTGGTCGGCATCAATACCGCCAGCTTCAACCCGCAGGGCAGCATGGCCGGCAACATCGGGCTGGGCCTGGCCATCCCCACCAACCTGGCCCGCGACGTAGTGGACCAGCTGGTCAAGCATGGGGTGGTCGTTCGCGGCACGCTGGGGATCGAGGCACAGAACCTCACCCAGTCGCTGGCCCAGAACCTGGGCCTGAGCGAGGCGCGTGGCGCGCTGGTCACCCGCGTGCTGGCCGGGTCGGGTGCGGCGGCCGGTGGCCTGAAGCCGGGCGACGTGGTGGTCGCTGCCAATGGCCAGCGGGTGGACAGCGCGCAGGCGCTGCACAACGTGGAAGGGCTGCAGCCGGTAGGCAGCGCGCTGGACCTGGACGTGCGCCGCGACGGCAAGGCGCTGCAGCTCAAGGCCACGCTGAAGGAACAGGCCCGTGCGGTCGCCGGCGAATCGCTGGACCCGCGCCTGGCCGGTGCCACCTTCGTCGACCTGCCCGAGACGCTGCGCCAGGCCGGCGACGGTGGGGTCATGGTCAGCGAGGTCAAGCGCGGCAGCCGCGCGGCGCAGTCCGGCCTGGCCGCGGGCGACCTGATCGTCCAGGCGAGCGTGGGTGAATTCGCCGACCTGGCCAGCTGGCGCGCCAACTTCCAGAATCCTCCGCAGCAGCTGGTGCTGCGGATCGTGCGCGGCAACGCGCGCGGCGACCTGGTGATGCGCTGAACCGGTCAGCCCGCCTTCGCGTGCGGATCACGCCAGCTGACACCCTCTACACCCGGCCGGTGCTATTACCTTGTGTTCGTTGCCGACGGGTTCCTCCGCGGTCACCTTCCCCATCGCTTGCCTAACGGAGACACACAATGAGCCCCACCAACACCGAAAACCTCAAGGAACACCTGGGCGAAGCCGGCTCGCACCTGAAGTCGGCCGCCAGCGCCGCCGGCGGTGCGATCAAGGGCGCCACCGGTGCAGCCGGCGACGAGCTCCGCATCGGCCGTGCCAACGTCAAGGCCGAGCTGTCCGACACTGCCCTGTCGGGCCTGGCCGCCGCTGAATTCGGCGGTGCCGCCGCCAAGGAACAGGTCGACGCGCTGATGGACAAGGGCAAGGACCTGGTCGACAGCGCCGCCGAGCTGATCCGCGAGCGCCCGCTGGCTTCGTTCGGCGTGGCCTTCGCGGCCGGCTGGATCATTGCCAAGCTGGCCCGCAGCGGCGGCGACAAGTAAGTCGGCGTGAGCGACCAGGCACAGTCGACGCCTGACGGTGGGGCGGCAACGCCTCCACCCGAGGGCGATGCCGGGCAGCGCGCGCCGCGCCTGGATGAAAGCATCCGCGAGGTCGGCCAGGCCGGCCGCGCGACCGTTGATTCCGCCAAGCACACGCTGCGTTCGCTGCGTCGCCTGGCGTCCTTTGAATTTGCGTTGGCACGCAGTGCGTTCGGCCGCGCGTTGGCCTGGAGCGGGGTGGCGATCGTGTTCGGCGCCTCGGCCTGGCTGCTGCTGGCCGGCACCCTGATCGCGCTGATGCAGCGTTGGGGCCTGTCGTGGTTCCAGTCGCTGCTGATCACCTCGCTGATCAGCCTTGCGGTCACCGGCTATTCGATCTGGCGGGTGTCGTTCTTCTTCCGCCATACCGGCATGCATGCTACCCGCCGCCAATTGGCACGCCTGGGCCTGTTCGATGAGCCCAGCGACGACGATGCCGAAACCCAGGCGGAAGGCACGGAGCGTTCGCCATGAAGTTCGAAGCCCTGCGTCACCGCGTCAAGCGCGCGGAGAAGGTGGTATCGATCCGGGTCGATGAGACCCAGTGCAGCTGGTTTACCCTCAGCCACGCCTGGCGTGAGGGGTGGACGCCGCTGCGCATCGTCAGCGTGGGCCTGGTGGGCGGTTTCATCGCCGGCAAGCTGGAGCCGGGCAAAACCCGTTTCCACGGCGCACGCTGGCTGCAGATGATTGGTTCGGTGTCGAACCTGATGGCCAGCGCCCAGGCCGCGTTTGCCTCCATGCAGGCCAGCGAAGCCGCCGACACGGCCGAGCAGGCGGCCGACAAGGTGGATGAGGCGGTGGCACCGGCACCGGTGCGGGCGGCAGCGCCTGCCGCCGCGCCCCTGTCCACGCCACGCGCACGCGTCACCGCCACCCAGGAGGCGGCGCAGCCACAGCCGCAACCGGCCGAAGCGGCCACCGAGGTTTCCGAACGCTGACCGGTAGCGCCGGCCGTTGGCCGGCCCTCCGTAACCCCTAAGCCGGCCAACGGCCGGCGCTACCGACTCCACACGCCGCACGCACCCGGGTTACCCAATAATGCGTCTCCTCTCCAACGTGCGACCTGCATGAGCGTTCCTGCGCCCTCCCCTGCCGACGCCGACCTGGTTGCACCCGCGCCACCCGCACCGCGTCCGCGCGCGCCGATGTCGCTGGTGGTCCTGGCGTTCCTGGCAGTGTGTTTCACCTTGTGGGCCGCACAGGAAGTGATCCTGCCGGTGCTGCTGGCGATGTTCTTCGCGCTGGTGGGCAATCCGATCATCCGTTTCCTGGGCCGACTGTGGATTCCGCGCTTCCTGGGTGCGGTGCTGGTGATCGGCGTGGGACTGAGCGGTGCCGCCGCGCTGGGAGTGCAGCTGATCGGACCGGCGATGGACTGGGCGCAGGAGGCCCCCCAGCAGCTGCGCAAGGTGGCCCGCCAGGTGCAGAACCTGACCAAGCCGGTGCAGCAGGCCAACCTGGCGGCGGAGAACTTCGCCCGCGTGGCTGGCGGCGAAAGCAGCCGCCGGGTACAGGTGGTGCGTACCCAGCTGGATGATCCGTACAAGGTGCTGACCCGCGCGCCACGGCTGGCCGCGTCGGTGCTGGCCGTGGTGCTGCTGACCCTGTTCTTCATGATTTACGGGCAGAACCTGCAGAAGCACGCCATCGCCCTGTTCCCCAGCCGCCAGCAGCAACGCTTCACCGCCGATATCCTGCGTTCGATCGAGCGCGAGGTATCGCGCTACGTGCTCACCATCACCGTGATCAATACGCTGGTAGGGCTGGTGTTTTCCGGGGTGTTGCTGCTGCTCGGGATCAGCCTGCAGGAAGCCCTGCTGTGGGGCACGGTGGCTGCGCTGCTGAACTTCGCGCCCTACGTGGGCCCGCTGATCGGGGTGACGCTGATGCTGCTGATGGGCTTTGTGGAGTTCAGTGACCCGTTCAAGGCGCTGCTGCCGGCGGCCGGGTACCTGGCCCTGCATACCATCGAAGGCCAGATCGTGACACCGATCGTGCTGGGGCGGCGGATGGCGATCTCGCCGCTGATCCTGATCCTGGCCCTGATGGTGTTCGGCTGGCTGTGGGGGATGGTGGGCCTGCTGCTGTCGGTACCGCTGCTGGTCTGCATCAAGCTGGTGCTGGCACGGCTGGACGGCACCCAGGGGTGGGCCAAGCTGCTGGAGTAGCCCCGCGCCCTGCGTGGCCGCCCCCACAGGCGTAGAATGGGCGGGTGAATTTCCCCGTCCAAGCCATCACCCTCGACCTCGACGACACCCTGTGGCCGTTCGCCCCCATCGGCGCCCGCATCGACCAGGTGTTGCACGAGTGGATGCTCCAGCACAGCCCCGCCACTGCCGCGATGTACCCGGTGGCGGCGATGCGTGAGCTGCGCGAGCGCTCGTTCCGCGACAACCCGCACCTGCACTACGACCTGAGCGCGCTGCGCCGGTTGACCCTGCAGGAGGCCCTGGAGGAGAGCGGCGCCGACCTGGCCCTGCTCGAACCGGCCTACGAGGCGTTCTACGCCGCGCGCAACCAGGTGGAGTGCTACCCCGATGCGATCGACGCATTGGCCCGCATCGCCGCGCGGGTGCCGGTGGCCGCACTCAGCAACGGCAACGCCGACCTGGCCCGGATCGGGCTGGACCACCACTTCGTGTTCCAGCTGGGTTCGCGCGAACATGGTGCGGCCAAGCCGGCCGCCAGCATCTTCCATGCCGCCTGCGAACGCCTGGGTGTGCCCCCGGCGCAGGTGCTGCACGTGGGCGACCATGTCGAGATGGACGTGGTTGGCGCGATGCAGGCCGGCCTGCGCGGCTGCTGGATCAACCGCGTCGAACACACCTGGCACCACCCTTCGCTGCAGCCCGACCTGCAGTTCGACACCCTGACCGGACTGGCTGACTGGCTGGATGCGAACGCATCGGCGCAGCACGCCGGACCACGAACGGAGCACGACCCCGCATGACCCAGATCACCGGCTTTACCACCGATTCGGCCAAGGCCCTGCCGTTGCATGTCATGGAACGCGAGCAGTTCGCGGCGTGGCGCGCGCAGCAGGACGCCTCCCTGGTTGCCTGGCTGGACGCGCAGCATTTCAACGGCAGCGGTGGCAGCGTGGTGTTGTTGCCGGGCGAACAGGGCCTGGCCGGCGCCATCGTCGGCGTGGGCGACCCCGGCGATGCCTATGCGTATGCGCATGCGCCGTTCGCGCTGCCCGAAGGCACGGTCTGGCAGCTGGCCACTACCCTGCCCGGCGACATCGAAACCCTGCTGCACCTGGGCTGGGGCCTGGGCAGCTACCGCTTCGCCCGCTATCGCAAGCCCAACCGCGCCCCGGCGCAGCTGGTGGCCAGCCCGGCCGCCGAAGTGCGCGATGTGATCACCGCCAGCCTGCGCGTGCGCGACTGGGTCAACACCCCTACCGAAGACATGGGCCCGCAGCAGCTTGAAGACGCCGCGCGCGAACTGGCCGCCGCCCACGGTGCGCAGGTCGAGGTGATCACCGGTGATGCCCTGCTGGAGCAGAACTTCCCGGCCATCCACGCGGTGGGCCGTGCCTCGCACCGCGCGCCGCGGCTGATCGCGCTGCGCTGGGGCCATGCTGGCCATCCAAAGGTGGCGCTGGTGGGCAAGGGCGTGTGCTTCGACACCGGCGGGCTGGACATCAAGCCGGCCGACGGCATGCGCAACATGAAGAAGGACATGGGCGGCGCGGCACATGCGCTGGCCCTGGCCGGGCTGGTGATGGCGCAGGAACTGCCGGTGCAGCTGACCCTGTTGATTGCCGCCGTGGAAAACGCGATCGGGCCGGACGCGTTCCGCCCCGGCGAAGTCATCGCCACCCGCAAGGGCCTGAGCATCGAAATCGACAACACCGACGCCGAAGGCCGGCTGGTGCTGTGCGATGCCCTTACCTATGCCAGCGAGCAGACGCCGGACATCGTGCTGGACTTCGCCACCCTCACCGGTGCGGCGCGCATTGCGCTGGGGCCGGACCTGCCGGCGCTGTTCAGCAACAACGACACGCTGGCCCAGCAGTGGCTGCAGGCCGGTGAAAGCACCCGCGACCCGGTCTGGCGCATGCCGTTGTGGCGCCCGTACCTGCGTTACCTGCACAGCGGCATTGCCGACCTGGCCAACGCCGGTTCGCGCATGGCCGGCTCGGTCACCGCGGCGCTGTACCTGGAACGCTTCATCGGCGACGGCCAGGCATGGGCGCACCTGGACGTGTATGCCTGGAACGACGGCGAACGACCGGGCCGCCCCGCCGGTGGCGAGGCGCTGGCGTTGCGCTCGGCGTGGACGATGCTGAAGGGCCGGTACGCCTGAGGTAGCGCCGGGCCCTGCCCGGCCGCCGTGCACCGTACAGATCCCCGCCCCGGCGGGGATTGGTCGTTTAAAGGTTGTCGAAAATGTGAATATCCGCGTGGCGGGGGTTCTGCGACCATGGGCGCCATCCACCCCGCTCACGTTCGAGAAGGCAGGTAACGGCCCATGTCGCTCTTCCGCTACACCCGCGCCGGCCGCGAGCCGGATGCCCCGCGCCCGCCCCATTCGCCGCTGCTGTGGATCGCACTGATCGCATTGATCGCCGGTGCGGTGGTGCTGGCCTTCGCCTGGCTGGCCGGCTGGCTGGGCCGCGACCGCACCACCGCGCAGACGTTCACCGACACCATTGAGGCTACCGGCGCCAACCACCCCGGCTTCCGCCGTGCACACAGCAAGGGCGTGTGCGTCAGCGGCACCTTCCAGGGCTCGCCGGACGGCGCCGCGCTGAGTTCGGCACGGGTGTTCCGCCAGCAGCAGGTGCCGGTGCTGGGTCGGCTGTCGATCGGCGGCGGCGACCCGCATGGGGCCGACGCCAGCGCGCGGGTACGCAGCATGGCGCTGCAGCTGGTGACCGACGACGGCCAGGAATGGCGCACCGCGATGAACAGCTTCCCGTTCTTCGCCGTGCCCACCACCGAGGCGTTCCTGGAACAGACCCGGGCCGGCATTCCCGACCCGGCCACCGGCAAGCCGGACCCGGCAAAGATGGCGGCCATCGCCGCGAAGTACCCGTCCGCGCGCGCGTTCGGCGAGTGGGCCAAGACCGCGCCGTGGTCGACCAGCTGGGCCAACACCGACTACAACGGGGTGAACAGCTTCCGCTTCATCGCCACCGACGGCAGCGAGCACGCGGTCCGCTGGAGCCTGCGTCCCCAGGCGGCCTTCGAAGCGATGAGCGGCGAACAGCGGGCACAGGCGGGGCTGGATTACCTGGCCGACGAATTCGCACAGCGGCTGGCACAGGGACCGGTGCGCTGGGACATGTGGGTGATGCTGGCAGGCGACGGCGATGACATCAACGATCCCTCCATTGCCTGGCCCGACGACCGGCGCCGGGTAAAGGCCGGCACGCTCAGCCTCACCGCGATGCAGCCGCAGGCCGGCGGCGCCTGCAACAACGTGAACTTCGATCCGCTGATCCTGCCCAGTGGCATCGCCGGTACCAACGACCCGATCCTGGCGGCCCGCTCGGCGGTGTATTCCGAATCGTTCAATCGCCGCGAGCGCGAAGTGGCCAGCGGCAAGGCGACCGACGCGGCCGCCGGGGAGAAAGCGCGATGAGCCGCGAAATCGGGCACTTCAACCTCACCGCACGGGTGCTGCACTGGCTGATGGCCGTACTGATCCTGACCATGCTGTTCGTGGGCGTGACCATGGTGGCCTCGCTGCACTTGCGGCCGATGCTGGTGGACCTGCACCGGCCGCTGGGGATTGCGATCCTGCTGCTGGCGGTGGTGCGCCTGGTCAACCGCCTTCGCCACCGGCCGCCGCCGCTGCCGGCCGACCTGCCGGAGTGGCAGGTGTTCGCGGCGCATGCCTCGCATTGGGTGCTGTACGGGTTGATGCTGGCGATGCCGCTGGTGGGCTGGGCGATGCTGTCGGCCGGCGGATACCCGATCCAGATGTGGAAGGGCGTGCTGCTGCCGCCGATCCTGCCGCACGACGTGGCGGTGTATGCGGCGCTGCGCGGTGCGCACAGCGTGCTGGCGTATGTGTTGTTCGCCACGGTGGTGCTGCACTTGAGCGCGGCGCTGTTCCACCTGTGGGTGCGCAGGGACGGGGTGTTCCAGGCGATGGCGAGGGGCAGGAAAGACCATTGAAACGTCACACGACCAACGGTCGTGTGCTACCGGATGGTTGTAGCCACCGTTGGTGGCTACAACCATCCTTTCTGACGGGCCAGGCGATAGGCTTCGATGCGGTTGGCGACGCCGAGCTTGCCGATGCATTCGGACAGGTAATTGCGCACGGTGCCATGCGACAGCCCCAGCTGGGTGGCGATCTCGCTGGCCGAGCGGCCGTCGCCGGACAGGCGCAGCACCTGGCGTTCGCGGTCGTTGAGCGGGTCAGCCTGCGACCATGCGTCCAGCGCCAGCTGCGGGTCGATGGCACGGCCCCCGTGCTGCACCTGGCGCAGCGCGTCGGCCAGCTTCTCCGCCGGCGCGTCCTTGAGGAGGTAACCGCGCACGCCCGCATCCAGTGCGCGGCGCAGGAATCCGGAACGCGCGAAGGTGGTCACGATCACCACCTTGATCGGCAGGTCATGGCGCGCGATGCGCTGCGCCAGCTCCAGGCCTGACAGCCCCGGCATTTCGATGTCGGTCACCAGGATGTCCGGCTGCAGCTGCTGCAGCATGCGCCACGCCGCTTCGCCGTCGGCGGCCGCGCCCAGCACCTCGATGTCCGGCTCCAGCCCGAGCAGCGCCGACAACGCGCCGCGCACCATGGCCTGGTCTTCGGCCAGCACGATGCGGATCATGGCGTCGCCTCGCCGAGTGCCTGCGCGGGCAGAGCGGCCCCGGCCGCCACGGCCGTGGGGGCGGCGCTCGCCTGCAACTTGCCGGCCGCAGGCAGCGGCACCTGCACCGCTACGGTGGTGCCCTCCCCGCGCGGCGACTGCAGCCGCAACGACCCGCGCAGCGCCGCCACGCGTTCGCGCATGCCCGTGAGCCCGTTGCCGTCCGCCTGCACCCCGCCCCTGCCGTCATCGCGGACCTGCAGCGACAGCGTGCGCCCTTCCTGCCCGAACGTGATCCAGGCCTGGTGCGCGTCGGCGTGCCGCGCGATGTTGGTGACCGCCTCGCGCAGCACCAGCGCCAGCCCGCGTTCGATCTCCGCCGGCATCGGCGGCGGCACGCCGTAGTGCAGGTGCACGTGCTGGCACTCCAGCAGCAGCCGCGCCGCCGCAAGTTCGGCGGCAAGGTCGCTGGCGCGGATGCCGGTGACTGCGCTGCGCACTTCGGCCAGTGCCTGGCGGGCGACCGCTTCGGCTTCGGTCACCTCCAGCCGCGCGCGCTCGGGGTCGCGGTCGAACAGCTTGCGCGACAGCTCCAGCTTCAGGGTGATCATCGACAAGGTGTGGCCCAGCAGGTCGTGCAGGTCACGGCCGATGCGCTCGCGCTCGGCGGTGGCGGCCAGCCGGCGCACCTCGTCCTGGGAAAGCTGCAGGGCCGCGTCACGGTCCTTGTTGGTGCTTTCCACGTTGATGATGACGCCGATGATGAACGCCATTGACGGAATCCACACCACCAGCTGCCAGTGGTAGCCCACCCACAGCGCAATGGCCACGAACGCCGCGTTCAGCGCCGCCAGCTGCGCCAGGTAGCGCCACGCGCTGCCGGTGCGGCACACCCGAAGGGTGACGCAGCCGAAGATGAAATAGCTGATGCCGGACGGATACCACGGCAGCAGCGCCAGGCCCATGGCCACCATGGTCATCGCGTAGCGCGGCGCGTGCCGGCGCGGCGACAGCAGCTGGCGGGCGTACAGCGCCAGGAACACCGGGTAGGTCAGCAGGGTGAGCCACAGCCACAGCAGGGTATAGCCGCCGCCGAACATCGGGGTGAGAAACACCCACCCGGTCCACAACAGGTGCACCGCGTCGGACCAGGCCGGCTTGCCGGCGCGCAAGTTGTCGGCAACGGCCGAATCCGGGGCGGGTCGCAGAAGGGAGAAGAGCCAGCGGGGCGGCATGGTGGGTTCCCGGTCGTGGGGGCGAGGCGCGATCATCGCAGTTTCCTTCAGGGAGCAGGAGCTCAGGCCCGGTAGCGCCACGCCCTGCGGGGCTGCGCGGTGCCGGGGTTTACGTGGCGCCCGTGGACACGCGTGGCGTGTCCCTACGATCCGGAATTGGCCCCAGCTTCACCAGTGGACCTCATCACCCCCCTTGGGTGACACCTGTCACTGCCCGCGCCCCCGACATCCGGGCATCCTGTGCCCAGCCGGCACCTTCCGGTTTGCCCGTGACTCCCGTTGCGGTCACACTCGGCCCGATTCCACGTCCAGACTCACGATGAACGCATCCGCTGAACTGCTCAAGGAACTCCGCATCGACCGCAAGAAGGCCGCCGCCCCGCCGCCGTCGTCGCCACGCCGTGGCCTGTGGATCGTGCTGGCCATCGTGGCCGTGCTGCTTCTGGGCGCCGTTGCCTGGTTCGTGTTCGGCCGCGAACGCCCGATCGAGGTGGCCACCGCGCCGGTGGTGGCGATCCAGCAGGGCACCGCCAGCAGCTCGGTGCTCGACGCCAGCGGCTACGTGGTGGCCCGGCGCATGGCCACCGTGTCGGCCAAGATCACCGGCAAGGTGCGCGAGGTGATGATCGAAGAAGGCATGCGCGTCGAAGAGGGCCAGGTGATGGCCACCCTGGACCCGATCGATGCCAATGCGCAGCGCAGCCTGTCCTCGTCGCAACTGGAGGCGGCCCGCAGCCAGCTGGCCGGCCTGCAGGCGCAGGTGGCCCAGGCCGATGCCGAAGCCGGGCGCCTGCAGACCCTGGTCGGCCAGCAGCTGGTCTCGCGCTCGCAGTACGACCAGGCCATCGCCACGCGCGACAGCCTGCGCGCCCAGCTGCGTACCGCCGAGCGCAACACCCGGGTGGCCAGCGACTCGCTGGCGATCGCCGACCTGGGCGTGGACAACAATATCGTGCGCGCCCCGTTCTCCGGCGTGGTGACCGCCAAGGCGGCGCAGCCGGGCGAGATCGTCTCGCCGCTGTCGGCCGGTGGCGGCTTCACCCGCACCGGCATCGGCACCATCGTGGACATGGATTCGCTGGAGATCGAAGTGGACGTGGGCGAGGCCTTCATCGGCCGCGTGCAGCCGAAGATGCCGGTCGAGGCCACGCTCAATGCCTACCCGGAATGGAAGATTCCCGCCGAGGTGATCGCCATCGTGCCCACCGCTGATCGCGGCAAGGCCACGGTCAAGGTACGCGTGGCGCTGAAGACCAGGGACCCGCGCATCGTGCCCGAGATGGGGGTACGGGTGAGCTTCCTGGAAGCGTCGGCCCCGTCCCAGGCCGAGGCGCCCAAGGGCGTGCGCGTGCCGGCGGCGGCGCTGGTCGAGCGCGACCAGAAGACCGTGGCCTTCGTGGTGGGCGATGACAAGCGCGTGCAGCAGGTGCCGGTGACCGTGGGCGTGGCGCTCAACAACGACCGGCAGGTCACCGCCGGGCTCGCCGCCGGCCAGCAGGTGGTCACCAGCCCGCCACCGGAACTGCGCGATGGCAGCGCGGTTGCGGAAAAGCAGGCGCAATAAGCAACGCGGTGCCGCGACCTGGTCGCGAGCCGATGGTGTGCGATTCCCGTGCCGGCCGGCGCGCATGCGCGCGGCTGCCTGCAGGGTTCCTTCTTCCAACGATGCACGGAGAACGTCCATGTCCACCCTGGTTTCGCTTCGCAACATCACCAAGACCTACCAGCGCGGCCCGGAAAAGGTGCAGGTGCTGCATGGCATCGACCTGGACATCCAGCGTGGCGACTTCGTCGCGCTGATGGGTCCGTCCGGCTCGGGCAAGACCACCCTGCTCAACCTGATCGGCGGACTGGATACGCCTACCGGCGGCGAGATCGAGATCGAGGGCGAGCGCATCGACCAGATGTCGGCCGGGCAGCTGTCCACCTGGCGCAGCCACCACGTCGGCTTCGTGTTCCAGTTCTACAACCTGATGCCGATGCTCACCGCGCAGAAGAACGTGGAACTGCCGCTGCTGCTTACCCACCTGGGTGCAGCGCAGCGCAAGCGCAACGCCGAGATCGCGCTCACCCTGGTCGGCCTGGCCGACCGCCGCAGCCACCGCCCCAACGAGCTCTCCGGTGGCCAGCAGCAGCGCGTGGCGATCGCGCGCGCGATCGTCTCCGACCCCACCTTCCTGATCTGCGACGAGCCCACCGGCGACCTTGACCGCGCCTCGGCCGAGGAGATCCTGCTGCTCCTGCAGCAGCTCAACCGCGAGCACGGCAAGACCATCATCATGGTCACCCATGACCCCAAGGCGGCCGAGTACGCCACCCATACGGTGCACCTGGACAAGGGCGAGCTGGCGCAAGCGCCTGCGGCCCACTGACGGAGGTCACTGCGATGAAGTATTTCTCGCTCATCTGGGCCCAGCTGTTCCGCAGCAAGACGCGGACCCTGCTGACCCTGCTTTCGGTGGTGGCCGCGTTCCTGCTGTTTGGCATGCTCGATTCGGTGCGCGTGGCCTTCAGCTCCGGCGGCAGCGTGGAAGGCGCCAACCGGCTGATCGTGGCCTCGCGGCTGTCCATCACCCAATCGCTGCCCACCCGGCTGGAGCCGCAGGTGCGCCAGGTTCCCGGGGTCAAGGACGTGACCTACGGCATGTGGTTCGGCGGCATCTACCAGGACCCGAAGAACTTCTTCGCCAACTTCTCGGTGGCACCGAACTACTTCAACGTCTACCGCGAACTGCAGCTCCCGCCCGAACAGCTCAAGGCGTTCCAGGACACCCGCACCGGCGCGGTGGTCGGCGAGACCCTGGCCAAGGAGTTCGGCTGGAAGATCGGCGACACCATCCCGCTGCAGGCCACCATCTTCCCGCGTGGCGGCAGCAACGACTGGCCGTTGCAGCTGGTCGGCATCTTCCGCTCCAAGGACCGCACGCTGGCCGCCAATGAAGAGCGCCAGCTGATGATGAACTGGAAGTACTTCGACGAGAGCAACGACTACATCAAGAACCAGGCCAGCTGGTTCACGGTCACCCTGGACAACCCGGACCACTCCTCGCGCGTGGCCCAGGCCATCGACGCGATCTCGGCCAACTCGGACCATGAAACCAAGACCCAGACCGAATCGGCGTTCCAGCAGGCCTTCGTCAAACAGTTCGCCGACATCGGCCTGATCGTCACCTCGATCATGGGCGCGGTGTTCTTCACCCTGCTGCTGCTCACCGGCAACACCATGGCCCAGGCCGTGCGCGAGCGCGTGCCGGAACTGGCCACGCTGAAAACGCTGGGCTTCAAGGACAGCACGGTGCTGACCCTGATGATGATCGAGTCGGTGCTGCTGATCGGGCTGGGCGGCGCCATCGGCATGGGCCTGGCCGCGACCATCCTGCCGGTGCTGGCACCGAAGACCCGGGGGCTGCTGCCGCCGCACGTGCCCACGCAGACGTGGTTGATGGGCATTGGCCTGATCCTGCTGATCGGTGTGGTGGTGGGCCTGCTGCCGGCGCTGCGCGCCAAGCGGCTGAAGATCGTCGACGCCCTGGCGGGCCGCTGAGGAGAACGTGATGAAGAAGCAATGGCTGAGCAACGCGCTCTCGATCCTGCTGCTGGCGGTGGCGTTGGCGGTGTGGATCA
This sequence comes from Stenotrophomonas sp. NPDC077420, assembly GCF_044543385.1. Classification (NCBI taxonomy): domain Bacteria; kingdom Pseudomonadati; phylum Pseudomonadota; class Gammaproteobacteria; order Lysobacterales; family Lysobacteraceae; genus Stenotrophomonas; species Stenotrophomonas sp. NPDC077420. The sequence goes on along the minus strand of NZ_JBITVZ010000013.1, from coordinate 81,320 downwards.
TGCTGCCCTGGGCAGGCGTCCTCGCCGTCGCCGTCGCCGTGGTGCTGTGGCTGCTGTTCACCCGCACCGGCAGGCTCTCGCTGGCCGCTACGCGGATCGGCGTGGCCAGCCTTCCGCAGCGCTGGGGCGCGTCCTCGGTGGTGGTGGTGGGCATTGCCGGCGTGGTCGGCGTGCTGGTGGCAATGCTGGCGATGGGCCAGGGCTTCCAGGCCACGCTCAACAGCACCGGCGATGACACCACGGCCATCGTGCTGCGCGGCGGTTCGCAGGCCGAACCCAATTCGGTGATCACCCGCGACCAGGTACCGCTGCTGTCCACGCTCCCCGGCGTGGCCAAGGACGCACAGGGCCGGCCGATGATTTCGCCGGAGCTGTCGCAGGTGGTCAACCTGGTCTCCAAGGGCGACGGCACCGACGTCAACGCGCAGTTCCGTGGCGTAGGCGAAATGGCCTGGTCAGTGCACGACAAGGTCAAGGTCACCGAGGGCCGCCCGTTCAAACCCGGCCTGCGGGAGATCGTGGTCGGCAAGGGCGCGCAGGGCCAGTTCCGCGGGCTGGAGGTGGGTAAGTCGCTCACGCTGGGCAACCAGCAGTGGACGGTGGTGGGCGTGTTCAACTCCGGCGACGCCCATGATTCGGAACTGTGGACCGACGCTGAGACGCTGGCCAACACCTACCAGCGCAGCGCGTGGCAGTCGATCAGCGTACGCACCGACGGCAAGGCCGGGTTCGATCAGTTCAAGGCTGGCGTCGCTGCCGACCCGCGCCTGAAACTGGATGTGGACACCACGCGCGCGTACTACGCCAAGCAAGGCGGCGGCCTGAACACCCTGATCAAGGTGCTGGGGACGGTGATCGGCGCGATCATGGCAGTAGGTGCGGTGTTTGGCGCGCTCAATACCATGTATGCGGCGGTGGCGACCCGCGCGCGGGAGATCGCGACGATGCGGGCGATCGGCTTCCGTGGATTGCCGGTGGTCACCGCGATCATGCTCGAAACCATGTTGCTGGCACTGATCGGCGGCTTGCTGGGCGGGCTGGTGGCGTGGGCCATCTTCAATGGCTACAGCGTCTCCACCATCGGCAGCAATTTCAGCCAGGTCGTGTTCCAGTTCAAGGTCTCGCCCGAGCTGCTCTGGAGCGGGCTGAAGTGGGCACTGGGCATCGGGCTGGTGGGCGGGCTGTTCCCCGCCCTGCGCGCAGCGCGGTTGCCGATCACCACGGCGTTGCGGGAAACCTGAGCCAGTAAACGGCCGTGCCCCCGAGGGGGCACGGTGGGTGGATCATTCTGCGCGGCACTCAATCTTTCCAGCGATGCGGGCGCACAGGTACGCAACGGTGGGAGTACCGAACGCAGGCGTTCCCGTGACTTTTACGCCCGCCCAGCCGGCCCGCTGCACGAAGTACGGCGCCAGCGCACGCTCGTAAACCAGCCTGCGCGCGGTGCCGTCGGGATACAGGAAATCGTCCGCTTTCTCCTGGATCACCCCGTTCCAGTCCCTCGAGTTCAGATACTCCCAGTTGCGGGTCTCGTAATCGAAGTAGAACTCGACGTAACCGAGCGAGGACGAGAGGATCTTCAGCTGCGCGATCAACGGCGTCGCCCCATAGGACTGCGATTCGAACCGCAGCATCCGGCCGTGCTCGGCATCTGCGTTCAAGAAGGCATAGCGACTTGAACGACTGAGCATGCGCCGTACCGTTTCACGCGCCTCCTCGCGCCTGGGATTGAGGTCGGAGACGTGGTGCCCCCACAGCAGGGTGTCGCTCTGCGGCTGCTCCATCATCACATGCGGCGATCCGGGCGGCTGCAGCGACACGGTGCCCCACTGATCCACGAAAGCGCCACGGGTGGTGCTGTAGAGCTTCATCAGCGCGTTGTACTGCGTGCGTATCCACGGCTCTGGCACGAAATGCGTGGCCACCAGCTGCCCGTTCTCGTTGGTGACGTGAAACCCCTGGATGTTGGTCTGGCTTGCGGCTTGGTATACATAGTGCGAGCCCACCCCGAGCGAACGGGCCTTGGCGTACATCTCTGCATCGGTACACATGTAGCACGGCTGTGCCACGGGATCTTCCAGACGCTCCTCCGCCATTGCCTGCAGGGGCAATGCCGCCAACAGCGACCATGCCAACTTCTTCATCTCATGCTCCCTCGTGACCCGCACGCGCGGGCCAGTAGAGTGGAGCAGCCCGCGAAAGGCAAAGACATCGGAACTGTGCGAATACGCAGATGGGAGTTGCTGCATTCGGTATGGTGCTTGTCGCCGGAGCGGATTCAGCCACGCAGGGCGCGGCACCACGTCCTGAATGCAGGTCGGTCGCAGGCTGCGTAGAGCCACGCCCTGCGTGGCTGAGGGACGTCAGACCCGCCTGGGCCTCCGGGACCACCACGGGTATTGCGGATCAGCATCAGCACGGTGGTGCAGACGTCGGCCGAAGCGGTGCCTATTGGAATCGGGTCGAACGCGACGCGCTGGATGCATCATCCGGAAAGGTGCAACGGACATTCCACCGCCAGGGTGTGCAACACGCCATCGGTACGGCCGGCCTAAGCCCCATGTTCTGGAACGTGGATCATACCTACCGTGTGATGCAGTTCAACAGAAGCAGTTTACGGCTTCGTCTTTGTCTGAAAATTCAGCCTCTTCATTGCTACGGCCGCACCTCATGGCTATTTTCGCGCCCTCGGAAAGGGTGTGCGTCGCGGACGACTTGCGACATCGACCCACCTAAGGAGGGTAAGGATGTCAGTACAAAAGGTTGCAGGCGGGCTCGAAGCTAGTGCACGAACGCTCGCCGAAGGGCTGCTTATTGCTGCGCTGTACGCCGTAACTTGCTGGGCGGCTCGACAGGTGTCATTGGATCAGTTCTTCCTGCCAGCAGGGGTCCGGATTGCATCCCTGCTCCTATGCCCTGTGCGCTTTTGGCCATACCTGCTGCTGGGCGAGTACCTCTACTATGGTCACCTGAGACTTCCGATGATCGAGAAGTACGGACTGTCCTGGGCTCTGATCTCCTCGGCATTTCAATTTCCCACTGCCGCCGGTGTCGTCTACCTGCATCGTCGGCAAATCGCCCGCAAGAACGATACATGGCTGCTGTCAGTCGCGTCTGCTGCAGCAGTTCTGATCGGGACAGGTACGGTTCTCATTGCCCATCTCTACTGGCCTGCGCCACCGGCCGGAGGGATCGTAGCTGTTTCATTCAGAAGCGCACTCGGCGATTACGTGGCCATCCTGACGGTTGTGCCACTGGCGGTACTGTGGAAGCAGCGACTGGAAATCGATTGGTTCTCCTTTCTAAGCTCACGTACCACATACGCCTTGCTTACACTGTTGGCATTGGGCTTCGTCTCGACCCTCCTGCCCCACACTTCGGTTGAACGAATTACTGCTCAACTTCTGATGGCGGCACCTGTCATCTCACTCACCTGTCTTCAAGGCTGGTTGGGAGCAGCTATCGGAATGCCGTTGATGAATCTTTTCGTCCGAATAGGCACTCCGGTTACCGGCCTTCCCTATTCGTTTGATCTGGAGTCCTTCAACATACAGCTGCTTGCTGCTTTGTCAGGCACGGCGCTGCTTGCCCTTGGCTCAAGGATCACGCACTTCTTCCATCAATGCACTTTTCATGCAAGCGCCAGTCGGCAAGCAATCTCGAATGCGCGGACGTCACATAGTGTTGGTGAACGCGAGCTCCGCAATCGCGCGATGGACCTCAGGAAGATTGGGGAAGGGCTTGAGTCAACTCTCAGCGAAACCATCCAATGGCTGAAAGTTCGTGGATATCACGATATGGCATCAAGCCTTCTACATGTTGCGACCGTTCATTCAAGTAAGTTTCGGGCGCAGACAAGCATGGTTTATCCAAGCAGCATGGAACATGTTGGCCTCTACCTGGCGCTCCAAGTCGGCGGACTCTGCGATGCGTGGCATGAGACGGCCAGACTGGAGCGACTTCATTTGTCAGGAGATCCTTGTCAATTGGACTTGGACCTGCAACTCAACGTCTATCGAGCGATGACGGAGGCAGTTTCCCTCCTGCTGGAACACGAAAGAGGAAAGCTGAGGATACGCGCCAGGTGCGGCCGCCATGGGATCACTCAGGGCGTCGTGGTGACCATCGGCACGGCCGATGTTCGGCACACGCTATCCAGGAGTACTGTCACCATGGCGATTGGTCGGCTGAGTGGCCGTACCCAGGTCTACGGTGGAACCGTCCAGTGCTTCCCTAACCGTATCCGGATGTCGTTCGCTGACCCTTCAACGTGCTAGCGGTTGCGACGCGTTCTCCACCCACCAGTTTGCCGTGCGACCCCAGCCACTCACCAGCAGCCTGAATTCCGGATGCCTGTACACCTCACGTGCATGTACCGGGACCGTTTGGCGATGGTCGGAAGGCAGTGTGATGCTTATATCGTCCGGCCCTGCAGGCAGTACCCAATAGAAGGTGCCGGACCTCCCGATGATGAACTGCAGGTCACCGGACTTTTCACTGACCTGCAGGTAGCCGACTCCATCACGCTCGAACATATGAACGGCCCACTGCCGATCTAGGCTCAGATCCGTTTCTGGCGGTTGAACCTGGCCAATTCCGCTACTGGCGGACATAGGCTCTTTAATATCACCCGGGCAGCACAGCGCCCAGGCGGGGAGTGACGGCGTCATCATCAGGATGAGCGGACAGATGTAACGCGCAGACAGCTTCAGCATCATGCACCTCCGATTCTTCATAGGCTGGTGCGCGCGATGCTATGCGCGCGGGTTGCGCAAGACCTTGAACAAAGTCGGAAACTGAGAGGGCCACGCACTGCATGGCTGAAGGATCAGGATTGGGGCGGGGTAATGCAGCAACGCAAGGCGTGGCTCTACCGGGTTGTACCTCGCGCGCGCCACAGGCTGTCGCCGATGAACAGCAGCAGGCCGGTCCAGATGGCGGCAAAGCCGATCGCCTTGGCGGTGTCGAACGGTTCGCGGAAGAAGAACACGCCCAGCAGCAGGCCCAGGCTGGGGGCGATGTACTGCAGGATGCCCACCAGCGAGAGCGGAATGCGCTTCACGCCATAGGCAAAGCCGATCAATGGCAGTGCGGTCACCGCGCCGCCCAGGATCAGCAGCAGGTCGTTGCGCCAGCCCCAGCCGCCGAAGAACCCGCCGCCGTGGCCGTTTTCGCTCCACAGCGCGAAGCCGATCGCCGGCAGGAACAGGTACAGGCTCTCGATACCCAGCCCGGCTACCGGGTCCACCGAGATCATCTTGCGCAGCAGGCCGTACAGCCCGAACGAGCCGGCCAAGCCCAGCGCGATCCACGGCGGGGTGCCGGCGTCGAGGGTCAGCCACGCCACGCCAAGTGCGGCGCACCCCACCGCCAGCCACTGCAGGCCGCGCAGGCGCTCCTTGAGCACCACCACGCCCAGCACCACGCTCACCAGCGGGTTGATGAAGTAACCCAGGCTGGTTTCGATCACGTGCCCGGCGTTGATGGCCCAGATGTACAGGCCCCAGTTGAAGGCGATGGCCATGCTGCTCAGGGCCAGGGTGGGCAGCGCGCGCGGCTGGGCGGCAATCTGCTTCCACCAGCCGGTGCCGCTGCTCAGCAGCAGCCAGGCCACCACCAGCACGGTGCTCCAGATGATGCGGTGGGCAATGATCTGCTGCGACGGCACCGCCTTGAGCAGGTGCCAGTACACCGGCACCAGCCCCCACAGGGTGAAGGTGAAGGCGGTGATGGCCAGGCCACGGCGCTGTTCCTGCAGGGGCGTCCGTTCCACAGCGCTCATTTGCGGCGGGTCCGTGCCAGGGTCAGCACCAGCACGCCGGCCAGGATCACGCCCATGGCCAGCAGGTCATGCGCGCCAAAATGCTCATGGCCGATCAGCGCGCCCAGCAGTACGGCGATCACCGGGTTCACGTAGGCGTAGCTGGCGGCCAGCGCCGGGCGCACGTTCTGCAACAGCCACACATAGGCGGTGAAGGCGACGATGGAGCCGAACATGCACAGGTAGGCCACCGCCAGCAGCCCATTCATGCTGGGCCAGGTGGTCGGGCGTTCGCCGGTGGCCAAGCCCAGCGCGACCAGCATCACCCCGCCGCACAGCATCTGCCCGGCGGCGGTCATGAACGGGCTGGGCAGGTCCAGGCTGCGCGCCCAGACCGAGCCGAAGGCCCAACCGATCGGGGCGATCAGGAGCAGCACCAGGCCCTGCGGCGAGGCGGTGAGGCTGCTGCCGGCGTTGAGCCAGACCACGCCCAGGAAGCCGATGGCGATGCCGAGCCATTCGCCGCGGGTGGCGTGCTGGCCGCGCATGGCGCCGAACAGGGCCATCCACAGCGGCACCGATGCCACCGCCGTGGCGGCCAGCCCGGAGGACACCGTGCGTTCGGCCAGCACCACCATGCCGTTGCCCAGCACCAGCATGGTCAGGCCCATGATCACCAGGTTGCGCCACTGCAGGCCGGTGGGCGCGGGCATGCCGCGCCAACGCAGCACCGCGTACATCAGGCTGCCGGCGACGATGAACCGGGCCCCGGAGACCGTGGTCAGCGGCAGCGCCCCGCCTTCCAGGGCAAAACGGATGCCCAGATAGGTAGACCCCCACACCACGTACACCAGCAGCAGGGCCAGGACGACCAGGCCGCTGCGGGGAGCGACCTGCGGAGTTGCGGGGGTGGCGGCCATACGGGACCAGCGGTCGGGGGAGAGGCGATTCTAGGCCTTTGCCGGCGGCCCGGCATGCCCTCTGGTGGCACGCTGTCGTGCTGGACCTAGTTACATGGTGCAATGCCCACCGATCATCACGTGGGGTAAGGTAAAAACCAGTATTGCCATTGCTCCACCGTGAGGACCGTTTTCCAACATGAGCACTTCCCCCACCCTGGCCGCGCCCGCCAATGACAAGGCCGCGCTGAAACGCTCGATCTCCAACACCCTGAAGGGTTCGGCGGGCAATCTTGTCGAGTGGTACGACGTCTACGTCTACTCGGTATTCGCGGTCTACTTCGAATCCCAGTTCTTCTCGGCCGCCGACAAGAACTCCACCATCTACGTGTGGGCGATCTTCGCCGCCACCTTCCTGATGCGCCCGATCGGCGCCTGGTACTTCGGCCGCTTCGCCGACCGTTACGGCCGCCGCCTGGCGCTGACCGTGTCGGTGTCGATGATGGCGGCCTGTTCGTTCCTGATCGCACTGACCCCCACCGCGTCCACCATCGGGGGCTGGGCCGCACTGATCCTGCTGTTCGCACGCCTGCTGCAGGGCTTTGCCACCGGCGGCGAATACGGCACCAGCGCTACCTACATGTCCGAAGCGGCCATTCCGGGTCGTCGCGGTTTCCTGTCCTCGTTCCACTACGTCACGCTCGTCGGTGGCCACGTGCTGGCGCAGCTGACCCTGTTCACCATGCTGCTGTTCTGGGACAAGCCGGAAATTTCGGCATGGGGCTGGCGCATCGCGTTCGGCATCGGCGGCCTGGCCGCGATCGTGGTGTTCTGGCTGCGTCGCTCGATGGATGAATCGCTGGGCGAAGACTCCATCGAAGCCGCGCGCGAAGGCCGCGCCAAGGCGTCGGGCTCGATGTACGAGCTGTTCGTGCACCAGTGGCGCCCGCTGCTGCTGTGCTTCCTGATCACCGCCGGTGGCACCGTGGCCTTCTACACCTACTCGGTGAACGGGCCGAAGATGATCCAGAGCGCGTTCGCGGGCACCGACGTGATGACCGGTACGCTGATCAACCTGGGCGTGCTGACCTTCCTGATGCTGCTGCAGCCGATTGGCGGCTGGCTGTCGGACATCGTCGGCCGCAAGAGCCTGCTGGTGTTCTTCGGCGTGGGCGGCGTGCTGTACAGCTGGTACCTCATCACCGAACTGCCGAACCAGCACGACCCGCTGATTGCGTTCCTGACCCTCGCGCTGGGCTTTGTGATCCTCACCGGCTACACCTCGATCAACGCGGTGGTGAAGGCCGAGCTGTTCCCCACCCATGTGCGCGCACTGGGCGTGGGCTTCGGCTACGCGCTGGCCAACTCGCTGTTCGGCGGTACCGCCCCGCTGCTGTACCAGGGCGCGCTGAAGACCGACCGGGTGGGCGACTTCGCCATCTATGTCACGGCGATCATCGCGGTGTCGCTGGTGGTGTATGTGTTCTTCCTGAAGAACAAGGGCGCCAACTACCTGGATGGCACGCGGAAATAACCGATGGCGGCCAACCGGCCACGGCACGGAAAACGAAAACGCCGGGCATTGCCCGGCGTTTTCGTTTGGGATTACGGGGGTCACGACCAACGGTCGTGATCTACCATCGGCCAAGCGTCCCGGTGGTGACCCATGCGTCGCTCAGCGGCGGGACGCTTCGCTTTGTTCCCGGACCTTGCGGAACTCCGAGCCTTCTTCCCAATGCGGCCAGCGGCGGCTGTTGGCCAGTTCGGCGCCCAGGTCGTAGACCAGCAGGGTGTCGGCGGCGTGGCCGGCCGGGTCCCAGGTGGGGGTCCAGGCGTCGCAGGCCTGGTGGTAGCAGTCGGCGAAGTACTTCTCACGCAACGCCTTGCCGGCGGCAACACCGCCTTCCAGCTTGTCCAGCCCCGGGCCGATGGTGATCGCCGGCACGCCCAGGCGGGCGAAGGCGAAGTGGTCGGCACGGTAGAAGAAGCCCGCTTCCAGGTTCGGGTCGGGGCTGTAGCTGCGGCCGCGCGCCTTGGCCACGCGCTCCAGGTCGCCTTCCAGCGAGACCCGGCCCTTGCCCCACGAGGCGATATCGCGGGTGGCGCCGTCCGGGCTGAACATCTCGATGTTGATCACCGCGGCGGTCTTGTCCAACGGCGCCAGCGGGTGCGCGGCGTAGTAGCTGGCACCCAGCAGGCCCTTCTCCTCGGCAGTAAGCGCCACGAAGTACAGGGTGCGCTGCGGCTGCGGGCCGGCAGCGAACACCCGGCCCAGTTCCAGCACGGTGGCCACGCCGGTGGCGTTGTCGATCGCGCCACGGCGGATGCGGTCGCCCTTGGCGTCGGGCTGGCCGATGCCGAACGCGTCCCAGTGCGCGGAGAAGATCACCGCTTCGTCGGCGTGTGCGCCACCGGGCAGCTTGGCCACCACGTTGCGGGTGACCACCTGCTCGCGCTTGAGCTTGAACTGCGCCGACAGCGTGGCATCGCCCAGCGCCACCGGCTGGAAGGCCGGGGTCATCGCCTTGCGCTTCTCGGCCTCGAAATCCAGGCCGGCATCGCGGAACAGCTGTTCGGCCAGCGCGCGCTGCATCCACCCGCGTACCGGCACGTGCTGGGCCAGCGCCTGTTCCCGGGTGCGCTCGATGTCGAACAATGGCGAGGTGCCCGAGCTCTTCACCGTGGCCCAGCCGTAGGCGGCCGGCGCGGTTTCATGCACGATCAGCACGCCCTGCGCACCCCGGCGCGCGGCTTCCTCGAACTTGTAGGTCCAGCGGCCGTAGTAGGTCACCGCCTTGCCGTCGAATGCGCCCGGACGCTCGGCGTCGAAGTCGGCGTCGTTGATCAGCATCACCGCGATCTTGCCGTGCAGGTCCACGTCCTTGTAGTCGTTCCACTGCCGCTCCGGGGCGTCGATGCCATAGCCGACGAACACCAGCGGGGCGTTGCGGATGTCCACCGCCGCCTGCGGTCGCAGGCTCTGCAGGGTGACGTCCACGCCGTTTTCCAGCGCGCGGGTCTTCCCTTTCTGGCGCAGCTGCGCCTTCACCGGGCCGTCCACCTGTGCCCGCACCATCGGCACCGGCTGCACCCAGCCGCCATCCACGCCACCGGGCTGCAGGCCGGAATTGCGGAATTCCTCGATCAGGTACTGCACGGTGCGCTCTTCGCCCGGCGAGGCCGGGGCACGCCCCTCGAACTCGTCCGAGGCCAGGATCCGCACATGCCGCGACAACGCTTCCGGATCGATGCCGCCGCCCGGCAGGTCATTGGCCGCGTGGGCCAGCCCGCCCACGAACAGACAGGACGACAACAGCAGCATGCGCATCGGATTCACGGCAGACACCAGTTCAAAAAACGGAAGGCCGAAGTGTAACGTGACACTTCAGTGACCGTGCACGCGCCCTGCACATCGCCTGCACACGCTCAGCGCCGGTCGCGGTCCAGCCAGCACGCCAGACCCTGGGCGTTGAGCTCGATGTCCATGGCCAACACCTGCGCAACCGCGGCGTCGTCGAGGGCACAGCCGTGCGCCTGCGCGCGCTCCTGGTACAACGCGGTCAGTGCGGCCACCAGGCAGCGGTGGCGGTCGGGCCGTTCGTCACACTGGCGCCCGATTTCCACCATCGCGTCGATCTGCTCGACCAGGTCGGCGGCCAGCGCCGGTATTCCCTGCACGCGACCGTAGTGGGTCAGGTACACCGCCTGCGGTTGCAGGGCCAGCAGACGCGCGATGGAGTGCTTGAGTGGCTCGGGGTCGAACTGCACCGGCGATGAGGTGGGAAGGATGAAGGCGCCACGCGCACTGTCGAGCTCGCGGTAGGACAGGCCGAAGGTGTCGCCGGTGAACAGGCTGCGGCTGCGTTCGTCCCACACGCACAGGTGGTGGCGGGCGTGGCCCGGGGTGTCCAGGCACAGCAGCGTGCGGCCGGCCAGGTCGATACGGTGGCCGTCTTCGGCAACGACGATGCGGGCGGCCGGTACCGGGAGCACCGGGCCATAGCTGCGCGCGATTTCTTCGGCGCCATACACCTCGGTGGCACCGGCAAGCAGCCGGGTCGGGTCGACCATGTGCGGTGCGCCCCGCGGGTGCACCACCAGGGTGGCGTTGGGCAGCTGCTGCATCAGCAGGCCTGCGCCGCCGGCGTGGTCCAGGTGGACATGGGTAAGCACCAGCCAATCGACGTGCTCAGGACCGCGACCCGCACGCGCCAGCGCCGCCAGCATCGCCGGCACGGCCAGGCCGGTGCCGCAATCGATGAAGGCGGCGCGGCCGTTTTCGACGATCAGGTAGGCAGCGTCGAACTCGTTGCGCTGGAATGCGGTGTCGATGGTGAAGATGCTGGGGTCGGAGGACATCGGCTCATCCCTGGCGACAGACGGTGTACGCCTGATTCTAGGCGCTGTCGCCGGCCGACTTCGATGCGGCTTTGGTCGCACGCGCGGCCAGCCAGCCGCCGCGCAGCAGCACGGCGGCCACCATCACCGCCAGGAATGCGCCGTAGGCATACAGCACCGCCAGGACCTGTCGCCAGATCGGGCCGGCGTCGCTCTGCACCACGCCGATGTGGTGGCCCCACAACATGGCGAGGATGCTCAGCACGAAGGCGAGCAGCAACGCGGTGCCGTCGAACAGGCGCCGCGCGGCGTGGCGCGGCTGGCGCGGGAACAGCCAGTACAGGGTGCCCAGCAGGATGAACCAGGGCAGGAACAGCAACAACGACAACCAGGCCATCGTGGTTTCCTCCGTTTACGTGTCCACCGACCAACGGTCGGTGGCTACCGCGCCGATGCGACCGCGTGGATGCATCGCACGCCATGGAGGCGTGACATCCGGTAGGTACCGACCGTTGGTCGGTACGCCGTTGCCTCATGCCTGGTCGCGCAGCTCCTGCAGCGCGGCCAGCACCACCTCCACTTCCGCCTCCAGCTTGAACAATTCGCTCTGCAGGCCATCACCATGCTCGGTCTGCTTGAGCACGCCGATCAGCTGGCCCGCATCGCGCGGCGAATCGAAGCCTTCGCTCTGGATCAGCAGGGTGCCGTCGCCGGCCTGCAGCTTGAAGTAGAAACGGCCATCCTTCTCGCGGTACTGCTTGAACAGCGGCGGCGCGGCGCGGGCCACGCCACCGTCTTCAGCAGCGATGCTGCCGGCGCTGGACAGGTCGCGCAGGCCCACCGCATGGCGCAGCTCCCTGAGCAGCGGGATGGCGTACTGCTCGCGGAGCTGCTGGCCACGGCGGCGCAGCAGCGCTTCAATCTTCTCCGGCTCGGCCATCAGCGCGTCATAGCGCTCGCGCAGCGGGGTCAGTTCGGCATCGATGCGCTCGAACAGCTGCTGCTTGGCATCGCCCCAGCTGATGCCGTCGGCGAACGCCTGCGCAAACGCAGCGGTCTGCTCGGCACTGGCAAACGCCTGGTACATCTGGAACAGCGCCGAACCGTCGGTGCTCTTGGGCTCGCCCGGGGCACGTGAATCGGTGAGGATGGAGAACACCAGCTTCTTCAGCTCCGCGCGCGGGGCGAACAGCGGAATGGTGTTGTGGTAGCTCTTGCTCATCTTGCGGCCGTCCAGCCCGGCCAGGGTGGCGACCTGCTCGTCGATCACCACCTCCGGCAGCGGGAAGTACTCCCTGCCGTAGACGTGGTTGAAGCGCTGGGCGAAATCGCGCGCCATCTCGATGTGCTGGATCTGGTCCCGACCCACCGGCACCTGGTTGGCCTTGAAGATCAGGATGTCGGCGGCCATCAGCACCGGGTACATGAACAGGCCGGCGCTGATGCCGGCGTCCTCATCCAGCTGCTCTTCGCGGTTCTTGTCCACCGCTGCCTTGTAGGCATGGGCACGATTGAGGATGCCCTTGCTGGCGATGGCGGTGAGGAACCACATCAGTTCGGTGGTTTCGGGAATGTCGCTCTGCCGGTAGAACCAGACCTTGTCCGGGTCCAGCCCGCACGCCAGCCAGCTGGCGGCGATCTCCAGGGTCGAGCACTGGGTCCGCTCCGGCTCCTGCGCCTTGATCAGGCTGTGCAGGTCGGCCAGGAAGAAGAAGCTCTCGATGCCGGACGCTGCGCTGGCGGCGATGGCCGGGCGGATGGCGCCGACATAGTTGCCCAGGTGGGGCGTGCCGGAGGGGGTGATGCCGGTAAGAACGCGGGTGGTCATGTGGGAATCATTACGGACAGTTGAACGCCCCCAGTTTACCTGCCCGGGCGCAACCCCGTTGCCCGGCCCGGCACGTTGAAGGTCATACCCAACCGCGAAGGCCCCGCCATGAAACACCTCGCCCTGCCCCTGTTTGCCGTGCTGGCCCTGTGTGGCTTCTCACCCGCCGTCGTGCCCGCTCCGGGACCGGCCCCGGTCACCCTGACCCTGGTCGACCGCGACCAGCGCCTGGAGCTGCCCACCTGGCAGCACCGTGGCCAAGGCTGGGTCGCCGGCAACCAAGGCACCGCGTATGCGGTGCGCCTGCGCAACAACAGTCCCGAGCGGGTGCTGGTGGTGCTGTCGGTGGATGGCCTGAACGTCATCAGTGGCGAGGTCGCCTCGCCGGACCAGGCCGGCTACGTGCTGGACCCGTGGCAACGCGCGGACATCACCGGCTGGCGCAAGTCGCAGCAGGAGGTGGCGCAGTTCGTGTTCACCGACCCGGGCGACAGCTACGCCGACCGCACCGGGCGCCCGGACAATATCGGCGTGGTCGGCATCGCCGTGTTCAATGAGGCCCGGCGCTGGGTAGCGCCGGCTCCGCGTGCGCCGTCCGTGGCACGCGAAAAGAGCCGCGTGCAGGGCCAGGCCGCGGTCGAGGCCGCCGACAGCGCGATGCCCTCGGCACGGGTCAGCGGCTCGATCGCCGCGGCGCCTGCTCCGGCCCTGGGCACCGGCCATGGCCCGCGCGAGACGTCGTATTCGGGCAGCACGACATTCGAGCGGGCAACGCGCCTGCCCGCGCAGCGGCTGGACCTTCGCTACGACAGCGAACGCAACCTGGTGGCGCGTGGGGTGATCCCCACCCGCTATCGCACCGGCGAGCGTGGCCCGCAGGCGTTTCCGGACGCCTTCGTGCCGGACCCGCCCGGGTACGGCGGGCGGTGATGCCCGGCCCGCCACACGAAAAACGGGCCGCAATGCGGCCCGTTCCGGTTTCATACCCTCGTCGCGGCCCTGGGCCGCACTGCCCCGTCAGACGGGTCAGCGGAAGTCTGGATACTCGTCACGCAGGGACTTATCGAAGTCCTTGACCTCTTGTTCCGCGCGATCGCGCGCCCAACCATAGCGCTCCTGCAGGCGACCTGCGAGGTACTCGGAGTTGCCTTCGGCCACCTTCAGATCGTCGTCCGTCAGGTCGCCCCACTTCGCCTGTGCCTTGCCCTTCAGCTGCTGCCACTTGCCGGAAATGATGTCTTTGTTCATGGGTTCGCTTCCTGGTTGCAACGGCAACGTCGCCGTAAGGACAGAGTGCAATAGCGGGTGTTGGGCGGCAGTCAAGCGCACATGAAGCGGTTGCTCACGTCGTTGAATGCCAGGTGTCGTGTGGTGCCAAACAAAAAAACGCCGGGAAATTCCCGGCGTTTTTCTGCTACCGACCAACGGTCGGCAGCTACCTGTGCAGGGGGTGCTGTCGACCGTGGGTCGGCAGCCCCTCCGCGCGGTTGGATCAGTTGCCCTTGGCGGCGTCTTCCACCGACTGGCCAGCCTTCTGCACATCCTTGCCGGCACCGGCAACGGTGTTGCAACCGGCCAGCATGGCAACCGAAACCATCGACAACAGCATCAGTGCAATCACACGCTTCATAGGGTTCTCCTGATTAGTTCAACGTTACTACCGAATTCCGGCCCCACCTGCCTCTGGCAGATCGCGGTGGCCTCGCTGCCGTTTCAGGCACGGCCGCCGCGTGACATGCAATCTGAAGTCTGGGGCGTGCAATCGATGTGAACGTGGCGCGCGGCGGTTCAGCCACGCGCCGGAAAACGCCGGGCCGGGCTCAGTCGCGCATCAGGGTGGACTTGCCGAACAGGCTCTCCACCAGGTCTACGGCAAGCACGGCCGTGGCGTTGCGATTGTCCAGCAGCGGGTTGAGCTCGACGATGTCCAGCGAGCCCATGCGCCCGGTGTCGGCGATCATTTCCATCACCAGCTGCGCTTCGCGGTAGTTCACCCCGCCCGGCACCGTGGTGCCCACGCCAGGCGCGATGCTGGGGTCCAGGAAATCCACATCGAAGCTGACATGCAGGTGGGTGTTGTCGTCCACGCCTTCCAGTGCCGCCTCCACGGCGCGCTTCATGCCGGCTTCGTCGATGTAGCGCATGTCGTAGACATCGACCTTGTGCTGCTTGATCAGGCGCTTTTCTTCCTGGTCCACCGAGCGGATGCCGATCTGCCGCACCTGCTGCGGGCGGATCGCCGGCGCGTCACCGCCGAGCCGGGTCAAGGCGTCCGGGCCCAGGCCGCACAGGCAGGCCACCGGCATGCCATGCACGTTGCCCGACGGCGTGACGTCACTGGTGTTGAAGTCCGAATGCGCGTCCAGCCACAGCACGCGCAGGTCACGCCCCTGTTCCCGGCACCAGCGCGCCACGGCGGTGATCGACCCGATGCCCAGGCAGTGATCGCCACCCAGCATGATCGGCATGCGCCCGTCCTGCAGCTCGGCGTAGGTGGCATCCATCAGCGCCTGGTTCCAGGCCACCACCTCGTCCAGGTGGCGGTAGCCCTGCACCGGCGCGGTCCACGGGTTGCGCGGGCCGACCAGGTTGCCGCAGTCGCGCACGTCCACGCCCCGTGCGGCCAGCGCTTCACCCAGGCCGGCGATACGCAGCGCCTCCGGGCCCAGCCCGGCACCGCGCGCACCCGCGCCGATGTCGGTAGGCACGCCGATCAGGGAAACCGCAGGTTGACGCTTGCTCATGCTGACTCCAGACACACGGAAAATCCCACCAGTCTAGTGACCGCCGGCGCAAACCACTCGCGGCGACGCAGCAGCCGCCCCCGGCAGCTGACCCGCCACGGCGCTCCCCGCCGCGGTGCGTCGCATTCCGCCGCAAGGGCGGATCCGTTGTGCGTCAACGGTTTGACGCATACGAAAGGCGGGGCGCGGTTTAGCTTACGTTGTCTATTTTGGCAAAATTTACGTGCTACATTTCACACTTCTTCGCAGTACAGATTGACTAACCCGCAACGGGTTGGTCCGTCTTTCGTTTTGTCTCAGGGGGCAGTACGTGCAGCGCAGCAGCATCCACCAGATCGTCCGCAGCGCCACTGGCGAAAGCCAGCCGGCCCGGCAGTTGTATGACATTGCCGCCCTCGAGCAGGTGTTCCAGCAGTCGCGCGAGCGCGAGCAGGGCCTGCGCCTGCTCATGCTCTCCACCGCCGATGGCCGCGCCGTGGCCGAACATTCCACGTTGGACGTGGATGGCCGCCGCCTGGCCGCGATGGCCAATTCGTTCCTGACCCTGGGCGAGACCGTCTCGCGCGAGCTGGCCCTGAGCGAGGCGGACTACGCCACCATCTGCACCCGGCTGGGCAATGTGGTGCTGATCCGCATCCAGGCCGACAAGCCGCTGACCTTGACCGCCGTAGCCGGTCACGAGGTCAACATGGCGGTGCTGCTGTTCCATGCGCGCGAATGCGCCAGTCGTCTTGACGCCGTGCTGCGCGCCCGCGCGGCCTGAGCCCTCCCGGTTTTGTTGTGCCCTTCCGGCAGGCCCTGGCCTGCCCCTCCCACTGCCTGAAGTAAAAAGGATTTACGTGCCCAATCTCAATCTGGAAAAGCTCAATTCGCTCGCCGGTTTCGTCGGCGCCGCGCTGGTCGACGGTGACAGCGGCATGGCCCTGGCCATGGTCGGCGGCGGCAACATCAACCTGGAACTGGCTGCTGCCGGCAACACCGAAGTGGTGCGTGCCAAGCGTCGCGTGGCCGAGTCGCTGGGCCTGTCGGACACCCTGGAAGACCTGCTGATCACCCTGACCAGCCAGTACCACCTGATCCGCCCGCTGGAAAGCAACCCGCTGCTGTTCCTGTACGTGGTGATGGACCGCAGCAAGGCCAACCTGGCCATGTCGCGCCACGAACTGAAGGCCTTCGAAAAGACCCTGGACTTCAGCTGATCGCAGGCGCCCGTGCCGTGCCGCGTCCGTGAGCGGTCGTGGTGCGGCCGCCGCCGCGCTGCTGCGTGACCCCCATGAATACCCCCACCCGTTCCTTCCGCGTTGCCGCTGCCGGCCTGGACATGCTGCACCAGACCCGGCTGAAGCTGGCCTGCTCGATGCTGCTTGCCGAGCGCATGGAGGTGGTGCTGCACCCGTGGTCCGGCGACGCCTGCGACCTGCTGGTGATCGGCTTGGACCACCCGGATGCGGCCCGTGCGCTGAGCGAAGCGAATGCGGTCAACGTGCCCATCCTGTCCATTGCCCGCCGCCATGCCGACGCGGCACTGGGACGGCTGCCGCATGGCGCCACGGTGCGCGACATCAACGAACAGCTTTCCAGCCTGCTGCTGGCCACGCCTGGCATGGGCAACGAGCGCCCGGCAGCAGGCACGCCGCTGCTGCTGCAGCTGGCATCGGCGGATCCGGCTGCGTCGGCCCTGCACCTGCTGCAGCGCGGTGGCATCACCGTGCTGGTCGACCGTGCCACGCGCAGCATCGCGCTGGCTCCCGGCACCACGCTGGCGGAGGTGGTGGCCCAACTGGATGACGTGGCCTGGTCGGCCAGCCCCATCGATGCCGCAACGTTCCGGCACCAGTACGCCTACCGGCTGCCGCAGCGGCATTCGTTCGAGGCGCTGTATTTCTGCATCGCGCGCCACCGCCCGGCGCTGCTGCCGCCGGTTGCCGAACACACAACGTTGAAGCTGCGCCATTGGCCCGACCTGCATGCCGACGACGTGCCCGGCACCTGGCTGCTGCCCATTGCCTGCCTGCACGCCCGCCCGTGGCAGCCGGCGGCATTGGCCGCGGCTTGCCAGATGCCGCGCCACACGGTGCAATCGCTCTTCTGCGCTGCTGTTGCCAGTGGCCTCGCACTGACCCAGGACGCCGCCGTGCCCCGTACGCAACGCCGCAAAGACGCCAGCGACTCACGTTTCTTCTCGTGGGTGGCGCGTCGCTTTGGCCTGAACCTGTTCCAGGGAGCCCAACCATGAGCCTGCCTGCCAACAAGCTGGTGTTCGTCGGCAGCATGGGCGCCGGCAAGACCACCGCCGTGCGCGCGATCTCCGACGTGGAGCCGGTCAGCACCGAGATGCCGATGAGCGGCGATGCCATGGGCGACAAGGTCGAAACCACCGTGGCACTGGATTACAGCTCCATCGAGCTGGATGACGGCGAACTGCTGCACGTGTACGGCGTACCCGGCCAGCGCTACCTGGACTTCATGTGGCCGATGGTCTGCGAAGGCGCGCTGGGGGTGGTCGTGCTGGTCAGCGCGGGGCATCCCGATCCGGTGGCGTCGACGCTCGAACTGCTGCAGGAGTTCTCACGTATCGCCCCGGACGCCAGCCTGGCCGTGGGCGTGACCCGCACGGATGAACACCCGGCGCTGTTGATCCCGGAATTCCGCAATGCGCTTTTCGATGCCGGCCAGCGCCTGCCGGTGATGCGCGTGGACGCGCGCTCGGCCACGCAGGTAACGTTCCTGGTGAAGTCGCTGTTGTCATATCGCTACGCGGAAACAAACTAAATGCGTGGTTTGAACTATCAAAACCTCCAACATCATTGACACAATTGGAGATACGGATGCCCGGCTTCCGTGATATCTTCAGTGCAGATCTGACCGGCAGCTCGTCTGCCCAGTAGGATCTACCCGGGCACCGAAAGGTGCCCTTTTTTGTTTTACAGCCTGACAATGCCTTCCGGGTCGGAGGCGCTGGCCGCCCTGCACAGCATCGGTGCGAGGCGTTCGAAGTAGTGATTGCCGCCCTTCCGGCGCATGTACCCGTTCGGGGCAAGGCGTTGGTAGAGCAGGAAGGCGCACAAGTCTGCGGACTGGATGAGAAACGAGTGCCTGGAGTCCCGATAGACGGGATCTTCAAGGACGCGGCGCAGCTCCAATGACCGGTATCCCCCAAGCTGGCTCGGAACTGGATTGTGCCGACGCATCCTGCGCAGCAATTGCGTCAGCTTCTTCTGTGGATCCCCATCTGCAAATATCAATCCACACTCGTCCGGCGGCGCTGCGGGGCCGCGAAAGTTGCGGAAGGCGAATGTGTTCTCAAATCGCTGTATCAGCGCCTGCCACGCTTTTTCGAACGGGTCGTAGCTCTCGCCCTTGCCCTGCTTGTCCACGACGATATTGATCAGATTGGCGCCTGGCAGGGCACCTAGCTCGTCGGCGAAGTGCCGCAGTACCGTCAGACGATCGTGTTTGGCAATGCGGGACAGCGAGTCCGATCCACGCACGAACTGGGCGGCGTGGACCTCTTCGCGAAGCTTCAGCTCGAAATGGTCGCGGATGCGGAGGCGGAAAGCCAGAAGCGCGTCCAGGCAAGGGCGCCACGCGCTTTCATGAACGACCAGACCGGATAGGACGAAGTACCGGCTCGGCGAATTCACCAATCCAGGATCTCCGCTTTCATCGACGTACATCAGGTACATGCTGCTTCCTTAGTTCGCCGTTGGCGTGCTGATGAACCGAGCAAGGAAGTTTCAAGGACACTCGAGCGAAGCGCCAATCGAAGATTCAGGCACATCCGAAGACTGTCCCCGCGGCGCGTCTATCGCGATTCCGCGGAAGCTGGTGCCGACACCCGGATTCGAACTGGGGACCTACCGCTTACAAGGCGGTTGCTCTACCAACTGAGCTATGCCGGCAAAGGCACGGCGACGGCATTGCCGGCGCGGACGGCGATTCTAGCGCAAGCCCGCGCATTCCAGCGAGCGCTGCTGCGCCGCGCCGCTGCGCTGGCGGGCTGCGGCGGGGGTGGCCTGCCCGGCCAGGGCCGCGTCCACCCACCATTGGCCTGTGCCAGCGGCGCCGCCGACCAGCCGGGCGTTGAAGCCGGCAGCCGCCAGCGCGGCCATCCGCCGCTCGGCGCCTTCGCGGTTGCGGTATTGCCCCAGCGCAATGGCGTTGGCGTCTTCGCCCTGGGCCATGATGTAGTAATCGCTGATGCCGGCGGCGGCGATCCGCTTGACCGTGGCCTGGGCCTCTTCGCGGCTGGCGGCGGCCGGCAGCATCACCCGGTAGGTGCTGCTGGCACCGGGCTTTGCGGCTTCACGCAGGCGCGAGCGCTGGAGCAGGGTCCCGGCGTTGCCCTGGCCGGCCATGGCGGTGTCGCGATCGGCAAAGGGGCCGAGGCTGATGCATTGGAGGGGCGCAGGGGGGGCGGGCGCCGGCGCGGGTTCCGTGGGCCGGCCAACGGCCGGCGCTACCGCTGCGGTGGTTGGTGCGGGCACGGTGGATGCCGGGGTGGTTGGGGCCGCTGGTGTTGGCGGGACCGGGGTGGCGTCTGCCAAGGCCGTGCTGGCGGCGGCAGGCTGCGCGGCCGAGCTGGCCGGGGCCGTTGCCGCGTTCGGGGTGTCGAGCAGCTGCAGTCTGGCCACGCCGGTGGGCGGCTCTGCCGGTGGCGTCGGCACGGGTTCGCCGCGCAGCATCCACCACAGCGCGACACCCACGTTGAGAATGGCCAGTACGACGATCAGGGCACGGGTAAGCATGCGGCGATCCTACCTTGCCGCCGGTGGCTGATGCACCGCCCAGCGCGCCAGGCCGTCCAGCACCAGCGCCGGCTGCAGCTGCGCATCGCCCAGCAATGGCATCAATGCCGGAGCGCCGCCGCCATGCACCAGCAGCGCCGGCAGGCTGCCCAGCACGTCGGCGGCCTGCACGCGGCTGCGTTCGATCAACGCCACGGCTGCGCCATCGCAACCGGAGGCAAGCGCGTCGGCGGTGTCGTTGGCGAACTCGCTGTACTCGCCGCCCGATGCAGGCAGCTGTACCGCACGTGCATGCAGCGCTTCGCGCATGGTGGTGGGCGAGGCCGCAATGCGGCCGCCATTATGCTGTCCCCGGGCATCCAGCAGGTCGATGGTGAGCGCGGTGCCCACGCCCGCCACCAGCACCGCTTCGCCGCGATCCGCGGCGGCGATGAGGGCGAGGTAGCGGTCCACGCCGAACTTCGACGGGTCCGCGTAGGCGATGCGCACGCCCGCGCAGCTGGCTTCGGTACGCGCAACCCGCACGTGGGTGAAACGCGCGCGCAGCACGTCCAGCATGCTGGCGGTGAGGGAGGCCGCTGCGACGCTGGCAACGTAGGCGGTATCGCCGCTGGGCAGCAGGGCCAGCGCGTCGGCGGGCATCGCTTCGGCCCCGTGCGGCCATGCCTGTACGTCGCCGGCACGGTTACCCTGCAGCGGGGCGAACTTGAAGCGCGAATTCCCCAGATCGAACAACCAGTCGCTCATTGCGCCCTCACGCTGACTTCCCCGGCGTGGAACACGCGTTCGCTGCCGTCGATACGCACCCGCAGCGCGCCATCGTCGGCCAGCCCCAGCGCGGTGCCTTCATGCAGTACGCCGCCGTCATCCACCCGCACACGGCGCCCGGCCAAGCTGTCCAGGGCTGCATAGCGTGGCAGGAACGGGGCCAGGCCGTCGCGCTCGAACGCGTCCAGCGCCGGCAGCAACGCGGCCAGCAGCCAGGTCACCACGTCGTTGCGGCTCACGTCGTCGCCCAGCAGCGTGCGCAGGTCGGTCCAGGGCTGGGTGATCTCGACCGCAAACGCGGGCGGCATGCGCACGTTGATGCCCAGCCCGATCACCGCGCGCGCCGGGCCA
This sequence comes from Stenotrophomonas sp. NPDC077420, assembly GCF_044543385.1. Lineage (NCBI taxonomy): Bacteria > Pseudomonadati > Pseudomonadota > Gammaproteobacteria > Lysobacterales > Lysobacteraceae > Stenotrophomonas > Stenotrophomonas sp. NPDC077420. The sequence continues at coordinate 59,883 of NZ_JBITVZ010000013.1, read as the reverse complement.
GCAAACTCGCCGCCCCCTTCCACCAGCAGGCCGCCCAGCTTGTGGCCGTCGACCACGATGTCATTGGGCCACTTCAGCCCGACCTGGGCGACGCCATGCGCGCGCAGCGCCTCGGCGACCGCCACGCCGGCCACCAGGCTCAGGCCGCCCAGGCGCGACAGGCCACCGGCGAAACCGCGCAGCACCGACAGATACACGTGCGCGGCCAGCGGGGAGGCCCACGCCCGCCCCCGGCGACCGCGGCCGCCGGTCTGGCGCTCGGCCAGCAGCACCCGGGCGCCGCGCTCCGGCGCGCTGCAGCGCAGCAATTCAGAGTTGGTCGAGCCTACGCTCCAAACCACCTCCAGGCTGTCCAGGCCTGCCGCCAGCGGCGCAGGCAGTGCCGCCAGGAGGGACGCAGCCTCCAGCAGGTCCAGCCGCTGCTGCAGCTGGTAGCCGTCTCCGGCGCGGCCGTCTATCTCCACGCCGGCTGCCCTAAGTCCTTGAATCCGCTTCCAAATGGCGGCGCGGGTCTGGCCCAGCTCACGCGCCAGCGCGTCGCCGGACAGTCGCCCGGCGCCCAGTTTGGCCAGCAGTTGGCGGTCGTCCACGGCAGCTTCCATCGGTTGATGGGGAAAATTATGCGGGAAAGCGACCGGGCGCGCTTTGGGGAGGGGTTCCAATTGAGGTCGTGAATCGGGCTAGAATCGAAGATTGACCCCCTCCGCCCTTCCGGATGTTGACGATGCGCCCGTTCGCCCATTGCCTGATCCTGTTGATGGCCCCCCTTGCCGCGCACGCCTCGGACGCGTTGGCCAGCTCGGGCCGGGGCGGCTGCGTGTATTCGGCTGCCGAAAGCGAGCGCACGGCGCCGGCCGCAACGCCGGCGGCACCGGCCCCGGCGACGGTCAAGCCCAGCGCCACGGCGCCCGGCAGCACCGGCGGCGGCGGCGATGACGATGTGCTGCCCCGCCTGCGCGCGCCGAAATGGCACAGCTTCCTGCCGGGCATGTTCCGCTGATCCAGTCGGTGTTGCGCTGGCTGCGGTCGTCACCGCGCCCGATTCCCGATTCCGCCTGGCAACGCACCTGCCAGCGCAGCGCATGGCTGCGTGGCCTGGCGCCGGCGCGCCAGCAACGCCTGCGCGAACTGGCGGCGGCCTTCCTGCACGGCAAGACCATCACCCCGATCGGCGGCCTGCAGCTGGGCGACGATGACGCGGTGCTGATCGCCGCGCTGTGCTGCCTGCCGCTGCTGGAACTGGGCGAAGTGGGACTGCGCGGCTGGTCGCAGGTACTGGTGTACCCGGAAGGCTTCATCGTGCCGCAGAGCGAGATGGACGAAGACGGCGTGCTGCACGAGTGGGAAGAGGAAGCGATCGGCCAGGTCTCGCACAACGGTCCGCTGCTGTTGTCCTGGCATGACGTGCAGGCCGAACTGAAGCACCCGCATGAAGGCGCGTGCGTGGTGGTGCATGAGATGGCGCATCGCATCGATGTGCTCGATGGGGTGCTCGATGGCACCCCGCCGCTGCCGCGTGACTGGCAGAAGCAGTGGGCAGCGGATTTCCAGCAGGCGTATGACGCGCTATGCGCGCAGGTGGATGACGGCGAGGAGACGGTGATCGATCCGTATGCCAGCGAAGGGCCGGATGAGTTCTTTGCGGTGGCGACGGAGTACCACTTCTCGGCGCCGGAGGTACTTGAAGCGGAGATGCCGGGTGTTGCGGGGCATCTGCGGCGGTTTTATGGGGCGCCGCCTTCGGTTGGGCTGGGTACCGACTGACGGTCGTACCTACTTGGCAAAAGCGTGCCGACCAACGGTCGGCACCTACCGGTGAATGCATGCCGATGGTTCGTGTGGTGCGTACCGGTGAATGCATGCCGATGGTTCGTGTGGTGCGTACCGGTGAATGCGGGCCGATGTTCGTGTGGTGCGTACCGGTGAATGCGTGCCGATGGTTCGTGTGGTGCGTACCGGTGAATGCGGGCCGATGTTCGTGTGGTGCGTACCGGCGATTGCGGGCCGATGTTCGTGTGGTGCGTACCGGCAATCGCGGGCCGATGTTCGTGTGGTGCGTACCGGTGAATGCGTGCCGATGGTTCGTGTGGTGCGTACCGGTGAATGCGGGCCGATGTTCGTGGGGTGCGTACCGGCGATCGCGGGCCGATGTTCGTGTGGCGCGTACCGGCAATCGCGGGCCGATGTTCGTGGGGTGCGTACCGGTGAATGCGTGCCGATGGTTCGTGTGGTACGTACCGGTGAATGCGGGCCGATGTTCGTGTGGTGCGTACCGGCGATCGCGGGCCGATGTTCGTGGGGTGCGTACCGGTGAATGCGTGCCGACGGATTCTGTGGTGCGTCCCGGTAGGTACCGACCGTTGGTCGGTACGCTCTGGACTTACGGCCCGGGCGGCAGCTTTACTTCGAACCGGGCGCCGCCGAGTTCGGGTGAGCGCTTGACCTGCAGTTCGCCGCGGTAATCCTTGATCAGGTCCTGCACGATCGACAGGCCGATGCCGTGGCCCTGCACGCGTTCGTCGCCACGCACGCCACGCTGCAGCACCTTGGCGATGTCTTCCGGTGCGATGCCCGGGCCGTCGTCGTCCACCGACAGCAGCAGGCCGGCGCGGCGCACGCCCGGTGCGCTCAGCGGCTTGGCGGTCAGCAGCACGCGGCGGTTGGCCCACTTGAACGCGTTTTCCAGCAGGTTGCCGAGCAGTTCCTGCAGATCGCCCGGCTCGCCATGGAAGCGCGCGGCTTCGTCGATGTCGAACTCGCACAGTACGCCCTTGGACGCGTACACCTTCTCCAGCCCGCGCACGATTTCTTCGGCGTTGGACTCGATCGGCAGCGGTGCCGAGAACAGCTTGTGGCCAGAGGAGGCCGCGCGCGCCAGTTGGTAACCGACCAGGTTGTTCATGCGCCGCAGCTGCACGTCGAATTCCTCGCGCAGGTCCTGGTCCTGCGCACCGCTGTCCAACTGCGTGCGCAGCACCGCCAGCGGGGTCTTCAGGCTGTGCGCCAGGTCAGCCAGGGTATTGCGCTGGCGTTCGAGGTTCTCGCGCTCGCTCTCGATCAGCGCGTTGATGCTGTCGGTGAGCGGTTCGAGTTCGCGCGGGTGGCGTTCGCTCATGCGCTCGGTTTCACCGCGCTGCACTTTGGTCAGTTCGGTGATCACGCGCCGCATCGGGCGCAGGCTCCACTGCAGGATCACCGTCTGCAACAGCAGCAGGATCAGGCCGGCACCGCCCATCCAGAACCACACCCGGCCACGGAACACACGCAGCTGTGCGCCAAGCGCACGCGAGTCTTCCATCACGTAGATGGTGTACGGAAATTCGGTGGCAGGATCGGCGTCGGCGTCCCACACCAGGCCCAGGCCATAGCGGTACACCGAGCCCTGGCTGCCGTCGATCTGGATCATCGGCAGCGGGCCTTCGAACACTTCCTGTCGCGGTGCCAGCAGCCCGCCGCCCACGGTGGGCAGCATCGGGCCTTCGGCCGACATGGAATTTCCCTTGCCGTCCGGCATGACGACCTGCAGGTACAGGCCGCTGCCGGGGACATCGAAGCGCGGATCCGGCGGCTGCTCGCGGATGTACAACGAGCGGTCGCGGGTGAAGTCGATGCCCGCCGCGTACGCGGTGGCGTAGTTCTTCAGGCGCTCGCGCAGGTTGGCACGCGCGGTGTCGGCGAACGCGGCATCCAGCGCGTAGCCCGCGATCGCCAGGAAGGCGACCAGGCTCACGCTGGCAGCCAGCAGCTGGCGTGCCTGCAGGGAGCGCGGCCGCCAGCGTTTAAAGAACCACAGACGGCCTGACATCATCCCATCGCCGGACTAGCGGCTCAGCCCTCGTTGCGCGGAATCGCAAACCGATAGCCGCGACCACGCACGGTTTCGATCGGCTTGAGTTCGCCGTCCGGATCCAGCTTCTTGCGCAGGCGGCCGATGAAGACTTCCAACACGTTCGAGTCGCGATCGAAATCCTGCTGGTAGATATGCTCGGTGAGGTCGGCCTTGGAGACCAGTTCACCGGCATGCATCATCAGGTATTCCAGCACCTTGTACTCGTAGCTGGTGAGGTCCACGTTGCTGCCGGCAACGCTGACGGTCTGCGCGGCGAGATCCAGCGCAACCGGACCGCATTCGAGCGTCGGCTTGCTCCAGCCCGCTGCGCGGCGCAGCAGCGCATTGACGCGGGCCAGCAGCTCTTCGACATGGAACGGCTTGACGAGGTAATCGTCGGCGCCCTGCTTGAGCCCTTCAACCTTGTCCTGCCAGCTCGAGCGGGCGGTAAGGATCAGCACCGGGAACTTCTTGCCCTCGTCGCGCAGCGCTTTGATCAGTTCCATGCCCGACATCTTGGGCAGGCCCAGATCGATGATGCCCACGTCGAACGGCACTTCGCGGCCCATGTACAGACCTTCCTCACCGTCCTGTGCGGCATCGACGGCAAAGCCTTCGCGCTTGAGCCGGGCTGCAAGGGTTTCCCGCAGCGGGGCTTCGTCTTCGACCAGAAGGATACGCATGAACTCTCCCTAGTGTCCTGGGTGTGGCCTGGGGCCAGTGGCTAACAGATGACTGCGGACAACTATCCCCGTTCAGGGGTTATCGCCGCGTAGTGATGACATATCCGAACGCGGCGTGCGGGGCTGTGAACGCGGCTGGGCAGGGTCATCCATGTAGCGGACCCGACCCCGGTCATCCATGTATTTCACCCGGTTGATGTCCCGCCCGTCGAAGGGCACCCGCTCGGCGCCGAGAATGTGGCCGCCGGTGGTGCGCTGGACGCGACGCACCGCGTCGGACAGGGAGCGTTCCGGCGGGGCACTACGGGAGGTCCGCACCATCTCGGCCCGGGCCGGGTCCGGCTGCGGGGCCTGCGCGCCTGCACTGCCCACGGCAGCAGCGGCACAGGTCGCCAGCACGGCGGCAACGGCAATTCGGCGGTGGCGGGTCACGGAGAACATCGGGTCTGATCCTAACGGAGCGCGTCAAAACGTTCAAAAGTTGTGAATCGGCAACCGCCAGCGAGGGGCCGGCGCTTTACGAATCTTTCGCAAATTCTTGGTTTTACGCAGTGAATCCGATCTGAACTTTTCCGACCCCCGGCTCGCTTCGTTCATCTAAGTGAACCTTGCGGCTGTTGGTGGGCGGTGTCAAGCGGGCCAGTGGCTGCCGTTCACGCAGCGACCCGCTCCGCCTGGTCGCGGGTGATGGTCAGCGCCTGCTCTATCAAGCTCCAATCGGCTCCGGGGCGGTGTGCGCCCTCGCTGAGCACCTGGCGGAACGCGCGGCCGCCGGGCTGGCCGTGGAACAGGCCAAGCAGGTGGCGGGTGATGTGCTTCAGGGCCAGGCCGCGTTGCAGCTGGTCTTCGATGTAGGGCCGCATGGCGCGCAGCAGTGCCTCGCGCGGCTGCAGCGCGGCCCCGGTCTGCGCGGCCTCCAGCTGATGCAGCACGTAGGGGTCGTGGTAGGCCGCACGGCCCAGCATCACGCCATCCAACGCCGGCAGCTGGGCCTGTGCAGCCTCCACCGTGGCCAAGCCACCGTTGAGCACGATCTGCACCTGCGGACGGTCGGCCTTGAGCCGGTGCGCCCAGTCGTAGCGCAGCGGCGGCACTTCACGGTTTTCCTTCGGCGACAGCCCCTTCAGCCAGGCATTGCGGGCGTGCACGATGAACATCGGAATGCCGGCGTTGGCCGACTGATCGACGAAGTTGACGAAGGTTTCGTAGTCGTTGTCATCATCCACGCCCAAGCGGCACTTGACCGTGACCGGGATGTCCACCGCGTTGACCATGGCCGCCACGCACTCGGCAACCAGGGTGGGTTCGCGCATCAGGCAGGCGCCGAAGCGCCCGGCCTGCACCCGGTCGGACGGGCAGCCGCAGTTGAGGTTGACCTCGTCGTAGCCCCACTCCTGGGCGATGCGTGCCGCCTGTGCAAGCAGGGCCGGGTCGCTGCCGCCCAGCTGCAGCGCGAGCGGGTGCTCGCTGCCATCGAAGCCGAGCAGGCGCTCGCGGTCGCCGTGGATCACCGCATTGGCGTGCACCATTTCCGTGTACAGCCGGGCGCCCGGGGCCAGTATCCGGTGGAACACGCGGCAATGGCGGTCCGTCCAGTCCATCATCGGGGCGACGGACAGGCGCAGGGAAGCGGCGTAGCGGTCTGCGGGGGTGGCAGGCTGGGTCATGGAGGAATCTGGGCGGGCGGGGGATCGCTGGCTTTGCCAGCGCGATCAATAGTTTACACCGCCGCCCTGAACCGCTGTCAGAGACGCTTCCGACCGTGAGCGCGAGGCATTTCGAATGACACCAGCTCCACCCGCACGTGCTCGCTCGCCCCCTCCCGGGTGCTGATCGCTTCCACACTGTGAGGCGCATCACTGGGGCCGTTCACTCCAACCTCCATGACCTCGTCAAGCAGTTGCGCGCCGTTCCCCGATGAACCCCGCCAGAGCTCAAGGTGAAGTTTGACCGGCAGCGCCGGAGCCGACTCGGCACCCCCCAACACGCTGATTCCTAGCGTGTATCCGCTGTTTTCACTGGCGCCCACTGATACTTCCGCGCGACCTGGGAGCGGCATGCCCACGGAGGGATCCATGACCTGTTGTCCGTCGATCCAAACTCTGAACGACATCGCCCGGGACTCCAGAGGAACCTGCGGCGTGGCTCTCGTTGAAGCGCTACTGCCGAACGTGGCCATCAGCGATGCACACAGGACGAATGCAGCAGTGCGGAGAGACATGGATGTTCGCCTTGGATTGTGCCGGAGAAGAAGCGCAATCTACTGCCCAATGCTGGCTCGCCTCTCCGATGGCCATCACGGATCGAATTAGGAATTTCCCGAATTGCCATGAGTGCTCCATCCACCTCCACCTTCGACAGCACTACCGAACAGGGGGTGCTGCGTCTTTCCATCGCGGCCTCGTTCGGCGTCGCGGCAATCGCCGTCGCGTTTGGCCTCTTTGCCAACTCTTCCCTGATCATCTTCGACGGCATCTATGGCCTGATCGATGTGGTGATGACCTGGCTGTCGCTGCTGGTCGTGCGGTTGATCAGCCTGTCCACCAACGTCGAGGCACTCCAGTCCCGCTTGAACCAGCGCTTCACCATGGGGTTCTGGCACCTGGAGCCGATCGTATTGGGGGTCAGCGGCACGCTGATGATTGGCGCGGCGTTGTATGCAGCGGTCAATGCGGTGGATGCCCTGATGTCCGGTGGCCGCGAGATCGCGCTGGGGCCTGCCATCGTGTTCGCGTTGCTTTCCATCGTCGTCGAAGGGGGTCTCGCGCTGTTCGTGCGCCGTGCCAATCGCACGATCGGCTCGGACTTCATCGCGCTCGATGCGAAGAACTGGCTGGTAGCCGCAAGCATGTCAGCGGCCTACCTGGTCGCCTTCGGAGGCGGCTGGCTGTTGCGCGGCACCGAGTGGGCGTGGCTGGTGCCCTATATCGACCCGGCCATACTTCTACTGGTCTGCCTGTTCGTAGTGGTGGCGCCGTTGGGTACGGTTCGTCAGGCGCTGTCGGACATCCTGCTGATCACCCCTGTGGAGCTGCAGGCGCATGTGGACGAGGTCGCACGCGCGATTGTCGCCAAGTACGGCTTCATCGAGCATCGCAGCTACGTCGCCAAGGTGGGACGTGGCGATCAGATCGAACTGTTCTTCGTGGTTCCGGCGAATGACCCGCCTCGCCAACTGCTCGAATGGGACCAGCTGCGCGATGAAATCGGCGAGGCATTGGGGGAAGAGTCGACCGACCGGTGGCTGACGATCATGTTCACCACTGATCGGGAGTGGACGATCTGATCGCCCAGAGCATCAGGCCGCCTGCAACCCCTGCTTCCACTGCCGCGGCGATTGCCCGGTCTGCGACTTGAACGCGCGCGACAGCGCCGCTTCGCTGCCATAGCCCACGTCAATCGCGATCCGCTTTAGCGGTTGGCCCTTGCGAAGCGCCTGCTGCACCAGGCGCGTGCGCCAGCCCTGCAGGTAGTGGCCGGGGGTGCTGCCGATGGTGTCGCGGAAGCTGTCGGCAAACGCGCTGCGCGACATGCCGGCACGCTGGGCGAGCGATTCCAGGGTCCATTCCTGCGCGGGTTCTTCGTGCATGGCCACCAGCGCGTGACGCAGGCGCGGGTGGGCCATGCCGGCCAGCAGGCCGACGCGCAGCTGGCCGCTTTCCATCAGCGCGCGCAGGATCTGGATCATCACTACTTCGAACAAGCGGTCCAGCAGCGCCTGCCGGCCGCAGCGCTGGGCGAAGGCTTCTTCGAACAACACCGAGAGGATCGGCTGGCCACCGTACAGTTCGGCCAGCGGCAGGCAGATCACCGCTGGCAGCGCGGCGGAGACGGGGTTGTTGCCGCCGCCTTCGAACTGGAGGTGGGCGCAGGCGAAGTCGGCGCCGGTGTCCGGGTTGGTGACGAAGCGGTGGGCGAGCGGGCGTGGATACACCAGCACGCTGGGCTCGGTGATCTCGATGACGCTGCCGTCGGCATGCTCGACGCGGACCTGGCCGTCGCGGATCAGGTGCAACTGGCCACGCTCGCCGTCGGCGGCCAGGTCGTTGATGCCGCACAGCGCGCCGGCGTGGAAGACTTCGGCATTGACCGCGAAGCGGCCGAGCAGGGATTGCAGGCGGTCGACCATTTCGGACTCCAGATCAAGTTTCCTGGATGATATGTTGCCACACGTCCGCGCTGGTGGCGCACAGTACACCTCACCAACCGGTCCATTCCTTACACAGCCAGGAGCTTCCCATGTCGATTGAAAAGGTTCTTTACACCGCCACCGCCACCGCCACCGGCGGCCGCGAGGGCCACGCCACCTCGTCGGACAAGGTGCTGGACGTGCAGCTGTCTACCCCGCGTGAACTGGGCGGCGCCGGCGGCCCGGGTACCAATCCGGAGCAGCTGTTCGCGGCGGGCTATTCGGCCTGCTTCCTGGGCGCGCTGAAGTACGTGGCCGGCCAGGCCAAGGTCGCGCTGCCGGCCGAGACCAGCATCACCGGCAATGTTGGCATCGGTCAGATCCCGACCGGCTTCGGTATTGAAGTGGAGCTGCAGATCAGCGTGCCGGGCCTGCCGCGTGAGCAGGTGGAGGAGCTGGTGCAGAAGGCACATGTGGTGTGCCCGTATTCGAACGCCACGCGCGGCAATATCGATGTGACGTTGACCATCGTTTGATGGGGGAGCGTGCCGACCAAAAAAAATGGGCGGATGCGGGTCGCGTTGACCGTGCATCCGCCCATCCCACCGCGGTGGATCCCGTTTCAGGGATGCATTCGTTGTTCCCGTTATTTTTCCGGGGTTACCAGCTGTACGACGCTGGAGAAGTCGAGCTTGCCGCGGCCGGCCTGGTGGTTCATCGAGTACAGGTTGCGGGCCAGTTCGCCCAGCGGGATCGAGGCGCCCACGCTCATGGCCGCTTCCACGGCCAGGCCCATGTCCTTGAGCATGAGGTCGCTGCCGAAGCCGCCGCTGTAGCCGCGCGAGGCGGGCGCATTTTCCAGCACGCCCGGCCACGGGTTGCACACTTCGGTGGCCCAGCTGCGGCCGGTGCTGACCGCCATCATCTGCGACAACACCTTCGGGTCCAAGCCGTGGGCCACGCCCAGGGCGATGGATTCGCCGGTCACGGCCATGATCACGCCCAGTGCCATGTTGTTGCACAGCTTGGCCACCTGGCCGGCGCCGCTGGCGCCGACGTGGAAGATGTTCTTGCCCATCGCCTGCAGCAGCGGGCGCGCACGCTCCAGCGCGTCGGCTTCGCCGCCCACGATGAAGGTGAGGGTGCCGGCCTGGGCACCGGCGGTGCCGCCGGAGACCGGGGCATCCAGCATCTGCAGGCCTCGTGCGGCCGCCGCTTCGGCCACCTTGCGTGCGGTGGCCGGCGCGATGGTGCTGCAGTCGATGACCAGCGCGCCACCGGGAATGTCGGCCAGCAGGCCGTCGTCGCCCAGGTACACGCCTTCGACGTGGCGGCTGGCCGGCAGCATCGAGATGACCACTTCGGCATCGGTCAGCGTGTCCAGCGCGGAGCTGGCGGCGGTGGCACCGGCGTCGACGGCGGCCTGCACGGCGGCCGGCACCAGATCGAACACGCGCACGGCGTGGCCGGCCTTGGCCAGGTTGGCGGCCATCGGGCCACCCATGTTGCCCAACCCGATGAATGCAATACGGCTCATGCGTGGCTCCTTTCAGGAACAGTGGCGCCCAGGTCGGCCAGCGGATGTGTGGCGTCGTCCCACGACGAAGCGAAGAAGGTGTCGGCCCAGCCCACCGTGGCCTCAGCCAGCGTCTGCGGCTGCCAGTGCGGGGTGCGGTCCTTGTCGATCAGCAGCGCGCGGATGCCTTCGGCGAAATCGCCGTGGGCAGCGCAGTGCAGCGCGGCGATGTACTCCAGGCGATAGACGTCGGCCAGCGACGCACCGGCGGTGCGCTTCTGCAGTTCCCAGGCCAGGCGCGCCGAACCGGGGGCACCGGCGGCGAGCGTAGCCTGCGCGGTCTGCAGCCACGGGTCTTCGGTATGCAACGCGGCAATGGCATTCACCACCGCAGGCACATCGCTACCCTCGCACAGCGTGTCGATCAACGCGGCGTTGCGCAGCAGCGGACCGGTGGCGGCATCGCTGGCGTGCTGCTGCAACAGGGTGCTGAGCTGTTCGTGGTTGCGCTTGGCGTCCGCACTCCAGTGCACGTCGGCCAGCGCGTTGAATACATCGGCGCGCTGGGCCTCGGCGATATGGATATCGGCCATGCCGGCATAGATGGCGTCGCCGGCATTGAGCGGCGCGCCGGTCAGGGCGAGGAACAGGCCCGCCTTGCCCGGTACGCGCGGCAGCAACCAGCTGCCACCCACGTCCGGGAACAGACCCACGGTGATTTCCGGGAACGCCAGTTTGGAGCGCTCGCTCACCACGCGGTGGCTGGCACCGGACATCAGCCCAATGCCGCCGCCCATGACGATGCCGTGGCCCCAGCACAGGATCGGCTTGGCGTAGGTATGGATGGCGTAGTCGACGCGGTACTCCACGTCGAAGAACTCGGAGGCGTAATGGTTGTCGCGCACATCGCCCGCACCGGCATCGCGGTAGGCGCGCATGCTCTGGTACAGGCTGTGCAGGTCGCCACCGGCGCAGAACGCCTTCTCGCCCGCGCCCTGCAGCACCACCAGCGCGATGCCCTCGTCGGCTGCCCAGGCGGTCAGGCGTTCGTGCAGCAGGTGCGCCATCGGCAGCGAGAACCCGTTGAGGGTGCGCGGTGCGTTCAGCGTGGCGATGCCGATGCGGGTGCCGTTGGCGGCGGTGCGCTCTTCGAACAGCGCCGGCGCCTCCACGCTGGCCTCGGGCGTGGTCATGCGTTCTTCCACTGCGGTGCGCGCTTTTCCAGGAAGGCGTTCACGCCTTCGGCCTGGTCGGCGCGGTCGAACAGGTCGACAAAGGCCTCGCGCTCGGCGACCAGGGCCGAGGCATGGCTGATGCCACTGCGGGTGGCCTGGACCAGGGTCTTGCAGGCGGCCACGCTGGACGGGCTCTGCTTGCCGGCCTTGTTCGCCCACTCGATGGCCAGCGCCCTGGATTCGCCCTTGCCGACTTTTTCTTCTGCCAGGCCGATGCGCACGGCGGTATCGGCGTCGATGCGTTCGCCCAGCAGGATCATCCGCTTGGCCCAGCCCTCGCCGACCAGGCGGGGCAGGTTCTGGGTGCCGCCGGCGCACGGCAGCAGGCCCACCGTAGCCTCCGGCAGCGCGACCTGGGCGTGTTCTTCGATGATGCGCAGGTCGCAGGCCAGCGCGCATTCCAGCCCGCCGCCCATGGCGTAGCCGTTGATCGCGGCGATGGACACGCCACGGAAACCGGACAGCGCTTCAAACGCTTCGCCGAAGCGGCGCGCCGCCTCACGGGCCAGCGCCTTGTCGCCGGAAGCGAACTGCTTGAGGTCGGCGCCGGCGGAGAAGAACTTCTCGCCGCCACCGGTGATCACCAGTGCGTAGATGCCGGTGTCGGCATTGAGCGCGCCGACCAGGTCGCGCAGCGCCGAGAGGCTGTGCACGGTCCAGGTATGGGCCGGCGGGTTGTCCAGGGTGATCACGGCGGTGTGGCCGTCGGCCTCGACCTTCAGGCCCACGTGTTCCTGCTTGCGCCAATCCATCATCGCAGTTCCTCTTCGGTGTTGAGCAGGTGGCGGGCCACGATCACGCGCATGATCTCGTTGGTGCCCTCCAGGATCTGGTGCACGCGGCTGTCGCGCAGCAGGCGTTCGATCGGGTATTCGCGGATATAGCCGTAGCCGCCGTGGATCTGCAGCGCATCGTTGCAGACCTGGAAGCCGGCGTCGGTGGCGAAACGCTTGGCCATCGCGCACCACACATTGGTATCGCTGGCGCCGGCGTCGAGCTTGCGGGCGGCGGTATGCACCATCTGGCGAGCGGCCACCAGCTGGGTGGCCATGTCGGCCAGCTTGAACTGCAACGCCTGGAAATCGGCCAGCGGCTTGCCGAACTGGCGGCGCTCGCCCATGTAGCGGCGCGCCGCGTCCAGTGCGCCCTGCGCGGCGCCCAGCGAGCAGGCGGCGATGTTGATGCGGCCGCCATCCAGGCCCTTCATGGCCAGCCTGAAGCCACTGCCCTCTTCGCCGAGCAGGTTGCCCACCGGCACGCGCACGTTTTCGAAGGTGATGCCGCGGGTGGGCTGGCTGTTCCAGCCCATCTTCTCTTCCTTGCGGCCGTAGCTGATGCCGGCCAGGTCGGCCGGCACCGCGATGGCGCTGATGCCGCTGGCGCCGGGACCGCCGGTGCGCGCCATCACCACCAGCAGCTCGGTGGCACCGGCGCCGGAAATGAAGGCCTTGGCGCCGTTCAGCACGTAGTGGTCGCCATCGCGCACGGCGGTGGTCTTGAGCGAGGCCGCATCCGAACCGGCGCCCGGTTCGGTCAGGCAGTACGAGGCCAGCCTGCTGCCCGACGACAACGCCTGGCCCCATTCGGCGCGCAGCGCTTCGGTGCCCCAGCTGGAGACCATCCACGAGGCCATGTTGTGGATGCTGACATACGCCGCGGTGGACGGGTCCACGTTGGCGAGCTCCTCGATGACGACGGCGGCGTCCAGACGGCTCAGGCCGCTGCCACCGACTTCAGGGTCCATGTACAGGCCACAGAACCCGAGTTCCCCTGCCTTGGCGATCGCCTCGCGCGGAAAGATGCCCTCCGCATCCCATCGCGCGGCGTGCGGCGCCAGTTCGGCCTGGGCGAAGTCACGCGCGGCCTCTCTATAGGCCTGCTGCGCTTCGTCGAGTTCCGTCGTCATCGAGTTGCTCATAAACACTCCGTGCCGTTGCCGGCGCTTACTTCAGGCTGATCGTGGTGTTGACGCCGTGACCCAGGGTCTCGTCGTCGAACCAGCGCGCGGTGATGGTCTTGGTCTGGGTGTAGAACATGACCACCTGCTTGCCATACGGACCCAGGTCGCCCAGCTTGGAGGCGCGCGACCCGGTGAACGAGAACAGCGGCACCGGCACGGGAATCGGCACGTTGATGCCGACCTGGCCGACGTCGATTTCTTCCTGGAAACGGCGGGCCGCGGCGCCGGACTGGGTGAACAGCGCGGTGCCGTTGCCGTTGGGGTTGGCGTTGATCAGGTCGATGGCGTCGTCCAGCGTTTCCGCTTCCAGGATCACCAGCACCGGCCCGAAGATTTCTTCGTCGTACACGCGCATGCCCGGCTTGACGCCGTCGAAGATGGTCGGGCCCACGAAGTTGCCCTTCTCGAAACCGTCCACCTGCGGGTTGCGGCCGTCCAGCACCAGCTTGGCGCCCTGCTCCACGCCCGAGGCGATCAGCGCTTCAACGCGTTCGCGGGCGGCGCAGGAAATCACCGGGCCGACGTCGGTACCGGCCACGCTGCCGGCGCTGACCTTGAGGGTCTTGGCCTTGGCCACCAGGTCCGGCACCCACTCGCGGGCTTCGCCGACCAGCACCAGGGTGGAGGCGGCCATGCAGCGCTGGCCGGCCGCGCCGAAGGCGGCACCGACCATGGCGTTGAGGCTCTGTTCCTTGTTGGCGTCCGGCAGCACCACGGCGTGGTTCTTGGCGCCCATCATGCACTGCACGCGCTTGCCGGCCAGCGAGGCGCGGTTGTACACGTGGGTGCCGACGCGGGTGGAACCCACGAACGACACGGCCTTGATGTCCGGGTGGTCGCAGATCGCGTTGACCACTTCTTCGCCGCCGTGCACGACGTTGAGCACGCCCTTGGGGATGCCCGCTTCCAGCGCCAGTTCGACCAGGCGCATGGTGACCATCGGGTCCTGTTCGGACGGCTTGAGGATGAAGGTATTGCCGGTGGCAATGGCCATCGGGAACATCCACAGCGGAATCATCGCCGGGAAGTTGAACGGGGTGATGCCGGCGCACACGCCCAGCGGCTGCAGCAGGGTGTAGGTGTCCACGCCGTTGGCCACGTTGTTGGCCAGCTCGCCCAGCTGCAGGTTGCCGATGGCGGCCGCATGTTCGACCACTTCCAGGCCGCGGAACACATCGCCTTCGGCGTCCGGCACGGTCTTGCCCTGCTCGGCGCTGAGGATGTGCGCCAGCTCGCTCATGTGCTCGCGGATCAGCTGCTGGTACTTCAGGAAGATGCGCGCGCGGGTGCCGATGGGGGTCTTGCGCCAGGTCTTGAAGGCTTCCTTGGCCGAGGCCACGGCCGCGTCCACTTCGCCCACGGTGGCGAACGGCACCTGGGCCAGGACGTCCTGGGTGGCCGGGTTGACCACGTTCTGCCAGTGCGAGCTGGCCGATTCGACGAACTGGCCATCGATCAACATGCGGATACGGGGCGCTGCAACAGTCATGGCAATACCGGCGGGGTGCGAAAGGTGATTGGCATTATTCACACGCCAGCCCTCGATTTCCGGCCTGCCTGCGCTTAATCTGGCCAACGCCCGCTACGATTCTTGTTAATTGTGTGAATAGCCAGCCTCCCCAACGCCAGATCGGCCTGCGCCTGCTGCGCCTGCGCGAGCAGCGCGGCTACAGCCAGGCCCAGCTTGCCCGGGCGCTCGGCCTGTCGGCCAGCTACCTGAACCAGATCGAGCGCAACAAGCGCCCGTTGACCCCGGCGGTGCAGTCCCGGCTGCGCGAGGTGTTGGGCGACGTTACCGACCTGTTCGACGTGGATGAGCCCGGGGCGCTGCAGGAAGCGTTGGGTGAGACCCTGCGCGACCTGGGCCTGGACGAGGTGAGCAGCACCGAGCTGCGGGCGATGGCGGGCAACCTGCCGAAGATCAGCCGGGCCCTGCTCGACCTGCACCGCCGCCACCTGCTGCTGCGCGAACACGCCGCCGCGCTGGAGTTCCAGCTGGGCGACCCGCAGGCCGGGCAGGCGCTGCCGGCCGGCGACCAGGTGCGGGACTTCTTCAACCGCATGCACAACCACATTCCCGAGCTGGACGACCTGGCCGAGCAGCTGTTCGGCGAATGGGGGCTGGTGGCCGGGCACGTGGCGCCGCGTCTGCGCCAGCTGCTGGCCGACCGCCATGGTGTGCTGGTGGAAGTGGCGCCGCTGCAGGCCGGGCGCGAGAAGCGCGTGTACGACGGCGGCAGCCGCACGTTGTGGCTGCCCGATTACCTGGAACCGGGCCAGCAGGCGTTCCAGATGGCCGCCGAGCTGGCGCTACTGGGCTATGCGGCGCAGATCGATGCGGTGATCGCGCGCGCCGGTTTCCGCGAAGCGGAACAGATCGCGCAGGCGCGCATCGGCATGTCCAACTACTTCGCCGGTGCGCTGGTGATGCCGTATGCGCAGTTCCTGCGTGCGGCCGAACACAGCGCCTACGACATCGACGCGCTGGCGCATCGCTTCGGGGTGGGGTTTGAAGCGGTGTGCCACCGGCTGAGCACGCTGGCGCGGCGCAGTGCGCCGGGGCTGCCGTTCTTCTTCATCCGGGTGGACCGCGCCGGCAATGTGTCCAAGCGCCACTCGGCCACCGATTTCCACTTCTCGCAGGTGGGCGGTTCGTGCCCGCTGTGGATCGTGTATGAGGCGTTCAACCAGCCGGGGCGCGTGCTGACCCAGACCGCGCGCATGCCGGATGGACGTCGGCATTTCTGGCTGGCCCGGCAGGTCAGCAGCGGCCCGGTTGGCCACGGCCAGCCGCGCAAGACGTTTGCGGTGGCGTTGGGTTGCGACCTGCAGCATGCCGAGCGGTTGATCTATTCGCGCGGGCTGGATATCCAGAGCCCGGGCAATTCGGTGTCGATCGGCCCGGGCTGCCGGGTCTGCCCGCGCGAGGATTGCATGCAGCGCGCGTTCGCGCAGCTGCCCGGGCGGGCGTGAGCCGGTTGGCCACGCGGGTCGGCGCGGACGGGAAGAGCGTACCGACCAACGGTCGGTACCTACCGGGGTCTCGCGCGGTGCGCCAACCACGACAGCCCCCCGCGCGCCAACCCACGGCCGCAGGCCCCCCCCCCGCCATCCCGGTAGCGCACGACCGTTGGTCGTGCGGCCGCCAGCCCCGCCCCACCAACAACCGCATCCCGGTAGCGCACGACCGTTGGTCGTGCGGCCATGAGCCCCACCCCACCAACAACCGCATCCCGGTAGCGCACGACCGTTGGTCGTGCGGCCGTCAGCCCCACCCCACCAACAACCGCATCCCGGTAGCGCACGACCGTGGGTCGTGCGGCCGTCAGCCCCACCCCACCAACAACCGCATCCCGGTAGCGCACGACCGTTGGTCGTGCGGCCGCGAGCGGTCAATAGCTGGGGGTCACCTTCATCTGCGGCAGCGGGCGCGGGGCGCCGTCGGTGAGGTCCGGGCCGAGGTCTTCCCAGGTCTGGCCCTGTTCGACCATCAACCGCCACAGCTGCTGCGATTCACGGCGCTTTTCTTCCGAGCCGAACCGGTACGACGGCGGCGGTGGCGCGCCGTGCGCAACCGATGCGTAGGCCTCCTGCCAGGCGTCGACACGCTGCGCCGGATCATCCGTGCGCGCCACTTCCAACGTGTAGCGCTGGTAGGCGGAGGCGAGATTCCGCCAACGTATCCAGTAATGATTGGCAAATGAGAAATCACAGAAGCGCTCGCCCGCCACGCTGCCCTTGGCGGCGATGCGGCTCAGCACGGCCTGCGGCATGTCCAGGTTCATGCCGCCTTCGTCGCCCTGCAGGGTGACGTGCACGATGCGGTCGCGGTAGCCGGGCGCGCGCGCCTGCAGCACGTCGCGCCAGTTCTGCATGGTGGACACGATGGAGAACAGGAACCCGGACATCTCCGCCGCCGCCAGCGGCCGCGCGATGGACTGGTAGCTGCGCTGCCAGCCATGCCGGTTTTCGGTGGGCAGGAATACCGCGGCATTGATGGCATCGGGTGAATCGGGCGCGGCGTGCAGCGGTTCGGCGGTGTGCGGGTACACCAGGTTGATGCCGAAGGTGGGCCAGCGCGGCAGCGCGGCGTCGAACAGGTGGATGGGGAAGTTGCTGCTGATGCCGCCGTCGGAGAACCAGCACACCCGGAACGCGGTGATCGCCGAGCCGCTGCCGTGGCCACCGCTGGTAAGTCCTTCGGTGCTGTCGGCCACGTTGCGGTCGCCGTGCGCGGGCGCGGCGTCGGCCATCGGTTCGCAGCGGCGCTCGCGCCGGGCGGGTTCGTGCAGCGGCACCGCGCTGATCAGCAGCGGGAAGCTCAGGCTCATGCGCGTGGCGATCAGCACCGGCAACTGCTCGCCTTCGGGCAGCCGGTAGTAGTCCACGCCGTCCACGTGGTGCGGCGCCCCAGCGTGGGCCAGCAGCCAGGCCACCACGCTGGCCGGGAACAGCTGTGCGAATTCCTCGCGGCGGAACCAGAAATGCGAGGCGCTGAACGGCAGCGTGCGCGGCTCGGTGTGCGAGACGCAGGTGGTGATCATCTGCAGGCTGATCGCATGCTCCCCTGCCGGCTCGCCGCTGTAACGCGGGGCGTGGTGCAGGTCGGCGAAGGTCAGTGGCTGGTCCAGCGGCTTGCCCGCCAGCGCCTGCAGCTGCGTGTGCAGCCAGTCGGTCAGCGCGGGATGGTCGGCGCCGCCCTGGGTGGCGCCGGAGCACAGGCCCAGCAGGTTGCGCCGCGCCACCCGCGCCACGCGCAGCGCTGCCGCCAGCACCCCGGCCCCATACGCGCACAGCAGCGACGGCAGCAGCGTGGCCCACACGCCTTCCACGCCCGCCGCCAGCCAGCCGATACCGAGCAGCGCCACCAGCGCGGCCAGCAGTTCCAGCGGTGCGATGGCGAACACCGCCGCCGCCAGGCACAGCACCTTGCGCGGCAGGCCGGCCTTGCCGGCCAGCATCACCAGCAGCCGGTAGGCGGTGCGCGCGCCGTACGCCGGCTGGAACAGGCTGTAGATGAAACCGCGCCGCGACAGCTGCGTGGAGACGTCGGCCAGCCCGGCAAAACCGGCCTGTGGCCCGAGCGCCTCGCCGGTACGGCAGCGGCGATCACCCAGCGCAGCGGCGGCGGCCACCGCCGCGGCGATGGCCCCGGCCGACGTGCCGCCGATGCTCTTGAAACGGTATTCCCGGGCCAGCGACAGCACCGCGTTGGGGTACACGATGCCGCTGGTGATGCCGCCCTTCATGACCAGATCGCAGTACTTGTCCGCCATTGCGCCGCCCTCCTCCGCCTTGGGCACCAGTATCGCCCAAGGCCTTCTCAGGGCCTGAGAACCCCGCCGCAGTTACGTCATCGGCGGTTGCTGGTGGCCGACTGCGGCACCCGACGCACCTGCGACAGGTCGTAGCCGAGCGCGGCGATCCGGGTCATGGCCTTCTGGTAGTCCTGCTCGGAGATCTGCGGAGTGCGCGCCATCAGCCACATGTAGTCGCGCTTGCTGCGGCCGACGATGGTCTGCTGGTAGTCGTCGTCCAGGTAGACGATCACGTACTCGGCCTTGATCGGCCAGACGAACTGCATGCCCCACTCCGCGCCGTTGGTGCCCTCCTTGACCGTGCCGATCGGGTGCATGGTCTTGATCGGGGCCTCGAAGCTGCCCTTGCGGTAGCGGAACGTGGTCTGGATGCGGCCGTCCGGGCGCAGCGCGTAGGATTCCACCGCGTCGAAGGCCTCACGCTCGGGCCGGCTGGGAATATGCGCGATCACGTACCAGTCGCCCATGAAGCGCGGCACGTCCACATGGGCCACCGGCGGAATGGGGCGGGTGTTGCTGCTGCAGCCACCTAGCAACATGCCGGCGGCAAGGAGGGGAAGCAGGCGTCGTAGTGTCATGGCGATCTCCTCGGCGTGGGTCAGGGACGTTCGAACAGGTAGTGGGCCACCATCCACTGCTGGCCCTGCTGGTAACCGAACAGTTCGGCGCAGGCCATCCAGAACATGCGCCAGCGCTGGAACCACAGCGCCGCGGCGGCATCGCCGTAGCCGGCGCGCAGCACCGCCATGACCGCGTCGCGGTTCTGGTCCTGGCGCGCCAGCCAGTGGTTGGCGGTGCGCTCGTAGTGGGTGCCGTCCAGCAACCATCGCTGCTGCAGGTGCAGGTGCTGCTGGAAGTGCAGCAGGGTGTCGGCCGCCGGCATCAGCCCGCCGGTGAAGAAGTGCCGCCCCATCCAGTTGTCCTCGCCCTCGGCTTCGAACGGGTACATCAGGGTGCGGTGCACGAAGATGTGCACGAACAGCTTGCCGTCCGGGCGCAGCCACTGGTGGATGCGCTGCAGCAGCCGCGCGTAGTTGCGCACGTGTTCGAACATCTCCACCGACACGCAGCGATCGAAGCTGCCCGGGTCCAGCACAAGCTGGTTCACGTCGCGGGTCAGCACCGTCACGTTGCTCAACCCACGTGCGCGGCACTGCGCCAGGATGTGCTCGCGCTGGCTGTTGGAATTGGACACCGCGGTGATCCGCGCGGCGGGATAGCGCTCGGCCATCCACAGCGTGAGCGATCCCCAGCCACAGCCCAGCTCCAGGATGTCCTGGCCGTCGGCCAGCTGCGCGCGTTCGCCATACAACGCGAGCATGGCCTCTTCGGCCTGGTCCAGTGTTTCGGTGCCGGTGGGGTAGTAGCAGCTGCTGTACTTCAGGCGGGCGCCGAGGCAATCCTGGAAGAAGGCGGCAGGCACTTCGTAGTGCTGGCGGTTTGCCGCGTCCACATGCAGGGCCAGCGGGCTGCGCGACAGGCCGATGATGCGCTCGGCGAAACGCTGCGACTGTGCTTCCACACTGCCCGCGCTTTCCTCGCGCAGGCGCGCTTCGCACTGGCGGCGGATGCCCAGCCGCAGCAGCGCATCGGGCAACAGGCCGCGCTCGGCCAGGCCGGTCAATCCGGGAGCGTAGTCCGGCAGGGGCAGCGATTCTCGGGCGACGTTCACGGTGAAGACTCCTTGCGGGGGGAGGCGGTACGGGAGGGGAACCACGGGAACAGCATCGGCGTGCTGCGCTGGTAGTGGCGGTAGTCGTCGCCGCGCGTGCGCAGCGCCTGTGCTTCGGTGAAGGGAATGCCGCTCACCCAGCGCAGGAACACATACATCACCACCGGGCCGGACCAGGCCAGCCACCACATCGGCGAGTGCACGGCCAGCAGCACGTAGGTGAACCAGTGCAGCCATTCGAAGAAGTAGTTGGGATGGCGCGAGTAGCGCCACAGGCCATCGCGGCAGGTCCTGCCCTTGTTGGACGGGTCGGCGCGGAACCGGGCCAGCTGCCGATCAGCCAGCGACTCGCCGCCCACGCTCAGCAGCCACATCGCCACGGCGGCGACGATCCAGCCCACGGGCAGTTCCGCGCTCTGCGACACCGCCACGAACGGCAGCGCGAACAATACGATCAGCAACGCCTGGAACTGGAAGAACCCGAAGATCTTGCCCTGGTGCCCGTTCCAGTGGCGACGCAGGTGCTGGTAGCGGCCGTCCTCGTCTTCACTGCGCACGCGCTTCCACAGATGCAGCGAGAGCCGCGAACCCCACAGGCCACCGAGCATGGCCAGCGCGATGCGCGGCGCGGTGGCGCCATCGCCCAGCCATGCCAGCAGCAGCGCCGAGGCACCTACGCCCTTGGCCCAGAGCACATCCACCACGCCGATGTTCTGGTGGCGGCGCTGCCACCACCAGCCCCAGCACATGATCAGTGCCGCGTACAGCCATACCCACAGAAGATGGATCATGCATGTGCTCCCTTGGTGGTTGCTGACGCATTCGTGCTGGCGTGCTGCCAATGCCGCGCGCAGGTGGCCAGCAGCGGCAACGCCATGGCCCAGCCCGCAGCCAGCATCGCCACGCCGTGCCAGGCCGGTGCCGCGAAGGCCACCGAGGACCAGCCGCGCGCCGCGGAGAGATAGGCCAGCGGCGCCAGCAGCCCGACCAGCGCGGCCAGCCACGGGCGGTGCTGCAGCGCCTTGAGCGACACCGTGAGCGTCATCGCGAAGGCGGCCCACAACGCCAGGATCCACACCGGCGCCATCCACGCACTGGGACCCGCTGCGGCATACACCACCCGGCCGGAGCCGCCGGCCACGCCGTCCACGACCGCGCCGCACAGCAGCGCCACGCCCACCAGCTTCAGGTCCACCGCAGGCCGCGCCGACCACGCCAGCTGGCTGAGCACGTACGCGCTGGCCGCCAGCACGGCCGGCCAGCGCAGTCCGTGCCCGGCGCCGATCACCGCGCACAGCCAGACGCCCTGGTTGCCGATCACGTTGGCCCAGAAATGGCGCACGTCAGTGGGTTCCCTCGATGGGCGCCGGCCGGTAACCGGGCCGCGCCAGCAGCAGCTGCGATACGCCGATGGAGCGCTCCAGGAAACCGCCCTCGCAGTAAGCCAGATAGAACTCCCACAGGCGGATGAAGCGCTCGTCGAAGCCCTGCGCGCGTACTGCCGGCAGCTGCGACAGGAAGCGCCGGCGCCACGCGCGCAGCGTGAGCGCGTAGGACTGGCCGAAGTCATGCTGGCCGATCAGCTGCAGGTCGCTGCTGCGCGTCTTCGCGCCCAGCATGGCGTGCAGCGAGGGAATGAAGCTGCCCGGGAACACGTAGCGCTTGATGTAATCCACGCTGCGCCGCGCCTGCTCATAGCGCTCGTCTTCGATGGTGATCGCCTGCAGCATGGCCCGCCCCTCCGGCTTGAGCAGCCGGGTGAGCGTGGCGAAGTAGGTGTCCAGGTACTGCGCGCCGATGGCCTCGATCATCTCGATCGACACCAGCTTGTCGTACTGGCCGTCGAGGTCGCGGTAGTCCTTCAGCAGCACCGTCACCCGGTCCTGCAGTCCCGCCCTGGCCACGCGTTCGGTGGCCAGGGCGTACTGCTCCCTGGAGATGGTGGTCGTGGTGACGTGGCAGCCGTGGTGGAGCGCGGCGTACACCGCAAAGCCGCCCCAGCCGGTACCGATCTCGATCACCCGGTCGCCGGGCTGCAGCTGCAACTGGCCGCAGATGCGCGCCAGCTTGCGCTGCGAGGCCACTTCCAGCGTGTCGCCGGGTTCGGCATACAGCGCCGAGGAATACATCAGGTCGCTGGACAGGAACAGCGAGAAGAACGCATTGCCCAGGTCGTAGTGCGCGGCAATGTTGCGGCGGCTGCCTTCGCGGGTATTGCGGCGCAGCCGGTTCCAGCCCTGCAGCAGCCACCCGCCCAGGCGCGCCGGGCCACGCTCCATGCCGTCGAGCAGCGCGCGGTTGCGCACCAGCAGCTGCACCAGCGCCACCAGGTTGTCGCAGCGCCACTCGCCGCGGATGTAGGCCTCGCCTGCGCCTACGCTGCCCTGCGCGGCCACCGCGCGGTAGAACGCGGGGTGATCCACCCACACCACGACCTGCAGCGGCGCGTCGGCTTCGCCGAGGGTGACATCGCCCAGTGCGTCGCGCAGTTGCAGTCGCCCTCCCTTCATGGGCGCGAGCTGGGCCAGCAGGCGCCGGCGCAGGAAGGCTTCCAGTGCGCTGGGCCGGGGCAGGGCCAGCGGTTGGGTCATGTCGTTCATGGGTGCTTTCCGGCAATCGAAGGGTGGTCGTGGACAGGGGTGCGCTTGAGCCACAGGCGCAGCGCCTGCCAGTGGATGGCCGCCACCACCTGCAGCGTCATCAGCGGATAGCGCAGCAGTACCGTGGCCAGGCCGCGGCCGTCGAGCGCGTGGCGCTGCAGCGCCAGGTCGGCATCGAACTGCCGCTGGCCATCGCGCCACACCTGCATGTGCACGCGCAGATCATCGCCCGGGGCAGTGAAACGCCAGTGATAGTGGCAATCCATCGGCATGAACGGGGAGACGTGGAAGCGTTTGTCGAAGCTCCAGCCAAGTGCACGGCCGTGCGCATCCGCCTCCGCCACCGGCAGTACGTAGGCATGCCGCTCTTTCCACGGCGTATTGGTGATCTCGGCGACGATGCACTCCAGCGTGGTGCCGTCGGCCGCGTAGCAGTAGTAGAAGCTCACCGGATTGAAGACGTGGCCGGCGTAGCGCAGGTGGGTCAGCAGCCGGATCGGGCCAGAGGGTGCGCGCCCCAGCGCCTCGGCGATGCGTGCCCGCACCGCGCTGGCCAGGGGCTGGTCCGGGTCACCCAGGTAGTCGCTGCGGCGGAACTCGGCCAGGTTGCGGCGTCCCACCGACCACAGCCAGCGCCGCTTGAACACCGTGTCCAGTTCGTCCAGGTCCAGCAGCAGCTGCGCGACCGGATAGGTAAAGGCGTGAGCGTGCGGCGCGTGCCGGCGGTGCTGCATGCGCCCCCGGTAGATCGCGCTGGCGGTCATGCCGACACCCCTTGCGACAGCGGCCAGTACGCCTCCGCGTCCAGCGACTGCAACGCGTCCACCACCCGTCGCGCGCTGCGGATGCCGTCTTCGTGGAAGCCCCAGCCCCAGTACGCGCCGGCAAACCAGGTGCGGCGCCGGCCCTGTACTTCCGCCCAGCGCGCCTGCGCGCGCACCATCTCGTGGTCGTGCACCGGGTGCGCGTAATGCAGCGTGCGCAGGATCTTCGCCGGATCGATGGCGTCGGTGCGGTTGAGCGTGACCACCAGCGGGGTGGGCGTCTCGATGCCCTGCAGCAGGTTCATGCAGTAGCTCACCGAGCACGGGGCCATCGCATCGCGCGGTACATGCGCGTTCCACGCGGCCCAGGCCTTGCGGTTGCGCGGTAACAGGCGGGCGTCTGTGTGCAGCACCACTTCATTGGGCTGGTAGCGGATGGCATCGAGCACGCTGTACTCGGTGGGGTCGGCGTCGGACAGCAGCGCAAGCGCCTGGTCGCTGTGGCAGGCCAGTACCAGCTGGTCGAAGCCCTCCAGACCGTCAGGGGTGAGCACCCGAACGCCGTGTTCGTGCCGCTCCACGCCCAGCACGCGGCATTCCAGGCGTTCGCGTACCCGCCAGCGCCGGCGCAGTGCCTCGACGTAACGCGCCGAGCCGCCGGTGACCACCCGCCACTCCGGCCGGCCGCTGATCTGCAGCATCTGGTGGTTGGCCATGAACTGCACCAGGTAACGCGCCGGAAACTGCGCCAGGCTGGCGATCGGGGCGGACCACAACGCCGAGGCCATCGGCAGCAGGTGTTCCTGGATGAAGGCGCTGCCGTAGCGGCCTGCGTCGAGGTATTCCCCGAGCGAGGGCCCTTCGTCGGCGCTGTGCAGCAGCGCCGGCGCCTCGCGGTAGAAGCGGCGCAGGTCACGCAGCATGCCCCAGAAGCGTGGCGACAGCAGGTTGCGGCGCTGGCAGAACAGGGTGTCCACCGAGGTGGCGTTGTATTCCACGCCGCTGCGCTCGCTGTGCACTGAAAAGCTCATGGTGGTCGGCTGCGATGCGACGCCGAGTTCATCGAACAGCGCGGTCAGCAGCGGGTAGTGGGTCGGGTTGAACACGATGAAGCCGGTGTCCACGGCGTGCACCTGCCCGTCCACCTCCACCGCGTGGGTATGGGTGTGGCCGCCCAGATAGTCGTTGGCCTCGAACAGGGTGACCTCATGGCGCTGGCTCAGCCACCAGGCGCTGGCCAGGCCGGCGATGCCCGATCCGATCACGGCTATGCGCATGTCAGTGCTCCGCCTTGGCCAGCACCCAGGCCGGCACCGGTTTGAGGTCGCGTACCAGGCCCAGCGCGGCCATCGCACGCAGCCCGTACCAGGTGAGGTCCACTTCCCACCAGTAGAAGCCCTGGCGCGCGGTGCCCGGGAAGAAGTGATGGTTGTTGTGCCAGCCTTCGCCGAAGGTCAGCAGGGCCAGCCACAGGTTGTTGCGGCTGTCATCGCCGGTGGCGAAGCGGCGCGAGCCGAAGCGGTGGGCCAGCGAGTTGATGGTGACCGTGGCGTGGAACAGCACCACGGTGGAAATGAAGAAGCCCCACACCAGCATCTGCCCGCCGCTGGTGCCCATCCCCGGCGCCACCCGCTCCAGCAGTGCGCCCAGGCCAAACAAGGCGGCGGCCAGCGCGATTGGCACCAGCGTGTCGAAGCGGTCCAGCCAGCGCAGTTCGGGGTATTTCACCAGGTCGGGTATGCGCGCCCAGTCGGTGCGGAAGCCATCGGTGGTGAGGAACCAGCCCATGTGGCTCCACCAGAAGCCGTGCACCGTGGGCGAATGCGGGTCGGCCGCGGTTTCGGTGTGGCGGTGGTGGTTGCGGTGGTGCGCGGCCCACCACAACGGCCCGCGCTGCACGCTGGCCGCGCCGATCACCGCGAACAGGAACTGCACCGCGCGCGAGGTGCGGAAGGTGCGGTGCGCGAAGTAGCGGTGGTAGAAGGCGGTGATGGCGAACATCCGCAGCGCGTACAGCGCCAGCGCCACGCCCACCGCCACCCAGGACACCCCTACCCAGATCACCGCCAGGCAGGCCAGGTGCATGGCCACGAACGGGATCGCCCGCAGCCAGTCCACGCGGTTCCCGTCGTTGCCCGCCACCGGCGCGGACGCACCGGTGTCGAACCACCGCACCACGGTGGCCCAAAGGCCGCGCGGGGCGCGACCGGGGTGATCGGGGGTGGAACGGGACTGCATGTCGCGCTTCTCCTGGGTGGTTCATCAGGAGATACGCAGGTGGGGGGTGTTTGGATGCACCCCTTCCGAAAATAATTCCGGAAGGGGGGGCCTTACAGGTTGGCGATGTCGCCCTTGGCGATGACCGGACCGGTCGGAATGCCCTGCGGCGCGCCGCTCGACGGTTCCAGCGTGATCGCCAGCACCGACCCGTTCACAAGGACATCACGCAACGCATCCGGCACGGCCACGGTATGGGCGCGGTTGATCGACACCAGGCCCAGCGAACGCGGCGCGCCGCCTGCCGGAATCAGCCACAGCTCCGGTGCGCGCCCGGCCGCATCGGCCGGTGCCGGCACCGGCACCATCAGCACCTTGCCCTGCGCCTTGTCCACCGACGCCAGCCAGCCGGGCGTGCCGTCGTCGTGCAGCAGCGGCGTGACCGGCTTGGTGGCCTGTTCCGGCTCGGCCGGGGTCGGCGTCGGGGTTGGGGTCACCGCGACCGGCGTGGTCGGCGCGGTCGGCGGCAGCACCTGGCGGTTGAACACCGCCACCAGCGCAATGGCGGCCGCCAGGGCAGTCATGCCCTGCCAGAACCCGGTGCGCTGCCACAGCTTCGGCGCGGCCGTCACCGCCGGCCAGCCCAGCTCGCTGCGGATACGCGGCCACAGGTGTGCCGGCACTGCCTCGCTGCCCAGTTCTTCCAGCAGCGGCGCAAGCCTGGCCTGCCATTGCTCGACCAGGCGCGCGAAGCCCGGGTCGGTGGCGATGCGCTGTTCAATCTGGCGCCGCTCGGCGGCGTCGTGCACGCCCAGCACGTACTCGCCGGCCAGCAGGTCGGCGCTGGGCGGCTGCCCGTCTTCGATGTCGTGAAGGTCGCGGATGTTCATCGTTCCAGGCACACCCGTAGTTGGCCCAGCCCGCGGCGGATCCAGCTCTTTACCGATCCCAGCGGCGAACCGATGCGGCGGGCCAGTTCCTCATAGCTGGCGCCGTGCAGGAACGCGCTGCGGATCAGCGAGCGGCGACGCGGTTCCAGGGTATCCAGGCAATCGTCCAGGCGCGCGCGGTCGGAGGCGTGCTCGGCCACCTGCCCCGGTTGCGGCGCGAAATCCGGAATTTCCTCGGCCACCGACAGGTCATCCAGCGCGCGCGGCGGCGCGGCGCGCAGCCGGTCGATCGCGCGGTTGCGCGCCATCATCGACAGCCAGGTCATGGCCGACGCCCGCGTGGCATCGAACTGGGTCGCTTTGCGCCAGACCGTGGTGAAGACATCCTGCAGGACCTCTTCGGCATCGCCGCGATCGCGCAGGGTGTGCAGGCAGATCGCGAACAGCCGGCCCGAGGCCAGCTGGTAAACAGACTCGAACGCCTGGCGGTCGCCGCCGGCCACCTGGACCAGGAGCCGGTCGAGGCGTGCGGACGCAGCGGTATCTGAAGCATCCAGCTCGGGCATCGCAGGCTCAACGTCGGCAGGGAGCGAACCTGCATGGTCGTTGCTCTGGCGATTGGCTGCAAGAGGGTCATCAGCTGTCGCATGTCTTCACCAGGGCCTGCCCCCGCGCCGTGGCAAGCTCTGCCGCGGTAGCGGCCACCGGCGGCGTTGGAAACTCCACGCGCACCTGTGGGTAGCGCCCGTTGTGGTCTCGCACGTTGCCGGTGCCGCTGAACTGCAGAAGGCGCTGGTCGGCGCTGGCATAGACGAGGGTCACCGCCGGCACCGCGAAGCCGAACCAGGCATCCAGTTTCATCTGCAGCTGCTGTGCCGGCTGGCCCTTCCAGGTGAGCGCGCCAGTGCGCTGCAGCTTCAACGGCACCAGCCTCTGGCGGCTGGGCAGCAGGAACTGGAACGCTACCGGCTGCCCTTCGAGCAGGTCTGCCCAATGGCGCCGCACGGCCGCGTCGAAACCGGCATCGACCACCGCGCCTGCGGGCACCTCCAGGCCGCGGCTGACCGGGGTGGCATCCGAAGTGGCGCGCACGTAGACCGTGCGCGCCGCGCCATTGCCGCGCACACCTTCCTGGTATCCGTCGCGCCCGTCTTCCAGCGCGAAATCCGGCGTCTGCGGACTGCCCTGCGGCGTCATCCACTTGCGCGCGAAGGGGCGGCCGTCCGCGCAGCGGTACAGCACCAGCCGCGACAACGCCTCGGGCGGCCCCTGCAGCCAGTGCGTCTCGCGATAGAGCAACGCGCCACCATCCGCAGCGAACGCGCGCCCTTCCTGTCGCTGCACGGCCTGGGCAGGCGCCAGCAACGGGCACAGCAGCAGAAGCAGTCCAGTCGAGCTGATGGGGAGGCGGCGCATGCCGGTTTCCATGAGAGGTTGCTGGAGAGATACGCGGCAAGTGGGCGCACGGATGCAGGCGCTCGCGTTGTTTTAGAAGCAGCCTCTCGAAAAGCGGATTTCATTACGCAATATTGATGCCGTGACAAGGGTTGCGTTTACGCGGCCAGATGTTGCGCAGCATGTGAGGCCACATGCCCGCATGCATGCAGAGCACCTTGCGGAGCTTTTTAATACCGCTTGACGGTACTACCGGATAGCGGTAGCATTCTTCCTCAAGAGATCTTCATGGCCATCGTCTCGTTCCGCTGCGTTGCTACCCGCGGCCTGTTTGTGGGTAAGCGGATCAGGCACTTCCAGGCCGTTCAGCGTGTCGCGATGCGAAAGCTGGTCATGCTCGATGCCGCCACCCGGCTTGAAGACCTCAAGGTGCCGCCTGCCAATCGTCTCGAGCGACTGCACGGCGACCGAGCTGGGCAATGCAGCATTCGCATCAACGACCAGTACCGGATCTGCTTCATCTGGACGGACGTTGGTCCGGCGGATGTTGAGATATGCGATTACCACTGAGGACTGCCGCCATGCGTTCCATCCCCTACCCGCATCCTGGTGAGATCCTTCAGGAAGAATTCCTGGCCCCGTTCGGCCTGACCCAGTATCGGCTCGCCAAGTCGATCGGCGTCAAACAAACGCGTATCAGCGAGATCATCGCCGGCCGTCGGGGCGTCACGGCCGACACGGCACTGCGGCTCGCGCGGTTCTTCGGTACCAGCGAGGGTTTCTGGATGAACCTGCAGATGTCGTACGACGCAGCCAAGGCGCGCGACGAGTTGGCCGACGTTCTGGCTCGCATCGAACCGTATCAGCCCGCCGCCTGATCCAAAACCTGCCCTCCCCTTGACCGCCGGCGCAACTCGGCCTACCTTGTGCTTGCCGAAGGTATCCATCTCTTCATGCCGATGAAGGGATGGGTTTAAACGGGAATCCGGTGACGGTGCGTTGCGCACCCATTCCGGAGCTGCCCCGCAGCGGTGAGTGGAAACGAAACCTGCCAACAGCACTGGGCCTAGCGCCTGGGAAGCGGCAGGAAGTAGGTGGGCCCCGTGCCCGTGTCCATCAGCCCGAATACCGGCCCCGGCCGGAGGACACGACCGTCCTCTGATTCGACCTGGAACGTCCGCGGGGAGGTTGCCGGGGCCTGCCGCCATGTCTTCTGCGTGGCGCTGCCCCCGTGCGTCCGCTTCGCGGCATCCGGTTCGCCCGCGGGGGCGAAGGTCGCTGGCGGGGCGGCACGGCAGCAATGGCGTGGTGGCCACGCAGTTCCTTCGTTCCTCAATGCCTACGCAATGAGGACACGTTCCATGACCACTGTTACCAACCTGGGTTTCCCCCGCATCGGCGCCAAACGCGAGCTCAAGCGCGCGCTGGAAGCGTTCTGGTCCGGCCAGAGCAGCGCGGAATCGCTGCAGGACACCGCCGCCAGCCTGCGGACCACGCACTGGCAGCTGCAGCGCGAGGCCGGCGTGGATGTACCGCCCAGCAACGACTTCAGCCTGTACGACCAGGTGCTGGATGCCGCCTTCCTGTTCGACGCCATTCCCGCCCGCTACCGCGCGCTGGCCGATGCCGATCCGCTTACCGGCTACTTCGCGATGGCGCGCGGCCTGCAGCGCGATGGCATCGACCTGCACGCGCTGGAAATGACCAAGTGGTTCGATACCAACTACCACTACCTGGTGCCCGAGCTGCAGGCCGGCCAGGGCTTCGCGCTGCGCGGTGACAAGCCACTGGCCGAATACCGCCAGGCCAAGGCACTGGGCATCGAGACCCGCCCGGTGCTGATCGGCCCGGTCACCTTCCTGCTGCTGTCCAAGACCACCGACGGCAGCCCGGCGCTGGACCTGCTGGACGCCCTGCTGCCGGTGTACGTGCAGCTGCTGGGTGAACTGCAGGCTGCCGGCGCGCAGTGGGTCCAGCTGGATGAGCCGGCACTGGTGCAGGACCTCAGCCCGGAAGCCCGCGCCGCGTTTGAACACGCATACGCCGTGCTGGCCAACGCCGCCCGCCCGCAGGTGCTGGTGGCCACCTACTTCGGCGCCCTGGACGACAACCTGGCACTGGCCGCCTCGCTGCCGGTCGATGGCCTGCACGTGGACCTGGTGCGTGCTCCCGAGCAGCTGGACGCGGTGATCAAGGCCCTGCCGGCGGGCCGCGTGCTGTCGGCCGGCCTGGTCAATGGCCGCAATATCTGGCGCACCCATCTGGACAATGCACTGGTGCTGGCCCGCTATGCACATGGCCAGCTGGGCAGCGACTGCCTGTGGCTGTCCCCATCCTGTTCGCTGCTGCACAGCCCGGTGGACCTGGCCCACGAAAGGAAGCTGGACGACGAGCTGAAGGGCTGGCTGGCCTTCTCCAGGCAGAAGCTGGAAGAACTGCGCGTGCTGGCCGATGCCATCGACGCCCCGGCCCGCGCCGAGGCACCGCTGGCCCTGTCGCGCGAGCGCATTGAATCGCGCCGACGCTCCGCCCGCGTGCACAACCCTGCCGTCGCCGCGCGCCTGGCCGCGCTGACCCCGGCCGATGCGCAGCGCCACAGCCGCTATCCGCAGCGCCACCTGGCCCAGGCCGCGGCGCTGAAGCTGCCCCGCTTCCCGACCACCACCATCGGCTCGTTCCCGCAGACGCTGGAGGTGCGCGAAGCGCGCGCACGCAACAAGTCCGGCACCCTCTCCGATGCCGACTACGATGCCTTCCTGGCTACCCAGACCGAACACTGCGTGCGCATCCAGGAACAGATCGGGCTGGACGTGCTGGTGCACGGCGAGTTCGAGCGCAATGACATGGTGGAGTACTTCGGCGAGCAGCTGGACGGGTTCGCCTTCACCAAGAACGGCTGGGTGCAGAGCTACGGCTCGCGCTGCGTGAAGCCGCCGGTGATCTACGGCGACGTGACCCGCCCGCAGCCGATGACCGTGCGCTGGTCGCAGTACGCGCAGTCGCTCACCGACCGCCCGATGAAGGGCATGCTGACCGGCCCGGTGACGGTGCTGCAGTGGTCGTTCGTGCGCGACGACCAGGCGCGTGCCGATACCTGCCGGCAGATCGCCCTGGCCCTGCGCGATGAAGTACTGGACCTGGAAGCGGCCGGCATCGGCGTGATCCAGATCGACGAGCCGGCCATCCGCGAAGGCCTGCCGCTGCGTCGCGCGCAGTGGCGCGAGTACCTGGACTGGGCGGTGGAAGCGTTCCGGATCAGCGCCAGCGGCGTGCGCGATGCCACCCAGATCCACACCCACATGTGCTACTCCGAGTTCAACGACATCATCCACTCGGTGGCAGCAATGGACGCCGATGTGATCTCGATCGAGACCTCGCGCTCGCGCATGGAACTGCTGGATGCCTTCGTGCGCTTCCAGTACCCCAACGAAATCGGGCCGGGCGTGTACGACATCCACTCGCCGCGTGTGCCGGACAAGGAAGAGATGCTCTCCCTGCTGCGCAAGGCCGCCGAGGTGCTTCGCCCCGAGCAGATCTGGGTGAACCCGGACTGCGGCCTGAAGACCCGCGGCTGGCCGGAGACGCGGGCCGCGCTGGAAGCGCTGGTAGCGGCGGCGCACCAGCTGCGCGCCGAGACCGCCGACGCCAACGCCGCCTGATCTTTCCACTGTTGCACAAGGACCCCGCTGCCGCCGTTGCCGGCAGCGGGGTCAATGGATTTCCGCATGACCGATTTCAACCGCCCCACCCTCACCCTGCCCGGCGGCCACGACAAGCTGCTGCTGCATTCGTGCTGTGCGCCCTGCTCCGGGGAGGTGATGGAAGCCATTACCGCCTCAGGCATCGACTACACCATCTTCTTCTACAACCCCAATATCCACCCGGCGCGGGAATACGAGCTGCGCAAGCAGGAGAACATCCGCTTCGCCGAGCAGCACGGCGTTCCCTTCATCGACGCCGACTACGACACCGACAACTGGTTCGCCCGCGCCCGCGGGATGGAGAACGAGCCCGAGCGCGGCATCCGTTGCACCATGTGCTTCGACATGCGCTTCGTGCGTACCGCGCTGTACGCGCATGAGCATGGCTTTCCGGTGATCAGCAGTTCGCTGGGCATCTCGCGCTGGAAGGACATGAACCAGATCAACGACTGCGGCCACCGTGCCGCCGCGCACTACCCCGGCATCCAGTACTGGGACTACAACTGGCGCAAGGGCGGTGGCGCCGCGCGCATGGTGGAGATCAGCAAGCGCGAGCAGTTCTACCAGCAGGAATACTGCGGCTGCGTGTATTCATTGCGCGACGCCAACCGCCACCGGCGCGAGAACAACCGTGAGCGGATCAAGATCGGCCTGTTGTATTACGGCCAGGACAACGACACGCCCAAGGGCGATTGACGTACGCACGAGGGGCCGCCACGCTGGTTGCCCCTCTTCCGTTGCGCTGGACCTGCCATGACCCCGCTGCCCGCCGATGTCGCCCTGCTGGTAATCGACCTGCAGCCGGACTTCATGCCCGGCGGCGCCTTGGCCTGCGAAGACGGCGATGCGCTGGTGGCGCCGATTGCCGCCCTGCTGGCGGAGCGCCGCTACCGCACGGTAGTGGCGACCCAGGACTGGCACCCGGCCGACCACGCATCCTTCGCCAGCCAGCATCCGGGCAAGCTTCCGTTCGAGACCATCCTGCTGCACGCGCAGCCGCAGACCTTGTGGCCGGACCACTGTGTGCAGGGCAGCGAGGGCGCCGTGCTGCACCCGGGCGTGGACTGGACCGTGGCCGACCTGGTCCTGCGCAAGGGCACCCGCCGCGAGGTGGACTCCTATAGTGCGTTCCGCGAGAACCATGGGCCCGACGGCACCCGCCCCGCCACCGGGCTGGCCGGCTGGCTGCACGAGCGCGGCATCCGCGAGGTGCATGTGTGCGGATTGGCGCGCGATTACTGCGTGCTGTGGAGCGCGCAGGACGCGGCAAAGGCGGGTTTCCGGGTGAAGTTCCATTGGGAGCTGACCCGGCCCGTGACCGAAGCCAACGACGGAATGGCGCGCGAGGCGCTGGCCAAGGCCAGGATCGCAGTGATCTAACGTACGGGACTGGCACTCCACCGAATGAACGAAGCCGCTGACCCCGCCACGGTCGGGACCATCGGGTCAGGATCCGGTAGGTCACGACCGTTGGTCGTGACGCCCATCATCGTTCCAAACCCACTGCCCCTCGCGCTTGAATCCGCCACGCAGACAATGTCCGCTCTCGGCCGGCAATGGACATCGCATGATCGACTGAGTTCGATCCGCGAAGTCGGTTCGAATTGAGCGAATTGTCAGTCGACGTCGTCGCTGGATTCGGTTGACTCGCTCGTGGCTTTCCAAATGACCGCTTTTACCAGCCACCCCACGAGCACCCCCGCCAGTGCAATCGCACCAAAGATGGGCGAGGCCATCAGTGCAATGCCAAAGATCCAGGGCCATGTGTCTGATCCGGCAAGGCCGGTAATCGCCAGACCTGCAAACGCGCCTACGAAAAGCACGCAGGCCAGAATCAGGATGCCACGCACCTTGAAGAACAGCGCCGCGATGAATCCGAAGCCACCGAAGTACGGCCAGAGGTCTGTAATCATCAGTCGTCCAACTCCCTGTCAGATGGGCCCTTGGGGGCCAATTGGCTGTGCCTGCCCCAACCCCGGGCTGGGGTCCGCTTTTGTGCCAAGGCGACTCTAGCACCGGTCCGACCGCACCGCCCGTGCCTCGGCTCGGGTCAGCGCGGCCAAGGGCCATCCCACGAAAGGCAACGACTGCTCCGGTACTTTTCCGCCTTCGACCAAGCCAATTCAACGCGTCGGCGTCCCCGGCCACGCCACGACCCGGGTGATACCGGCGCGCCCCCAGCCATGAATGCCGCCCCCCACCCCAATGACCTTGAACCCGGTAGGTCACGACCGTTGGTCGTGACACCCGTCAACGTTCCAGAACCATCCACACTCGCGCTTGAATCCGCCAAGCAGAGAAGCTCCGCGCTCGGCCAGGAGCGGACGCTCGGGAATCGCAGAGCTGCCCCTTTCCCGTCAAGTCTCTCCAGCAACTAGAGCCTAACGAATCGGCACACTCGCTTAAACGCGGTCCTCGCCCGATCCAAACTCATACGCACCGCAAGCACCTTGGCGTAGGGCTTCCCCAATGAAAGCTGATTCAAGAATGGGAACCGCATTTGGCCCAAGCTCAAGCAGTCCGATTCTGCGTCCATCACTATCGACGGTCGGCCGAACCCTTCAAACACTTCGTTACCATGCCTGGTCGTCCATGATCGGGTTGCACTTCATCATGCGAGATGTAGCCTTGAGCAGGCGTAAGCCAAGCTACCGCCATGCCGCAGGGCAACCGTCCACTTTCGACCAGAAGCGGATGTCAGGGCCGGGCGATGAATGATGGTGCGTGCCCAGTCTCAAGTAATGAATCAATGGCTTCCTGTTGCCAGCCTTCCTGTCCCAGCCATTGGGCAAGTGCTTCAGCGGTATCAAAGACGGGACTCACCGGAGTGCCCTCAGTGACGTTCTCATAGAGTTGAAAAGCCGTACGCGATGCAGGATCTGCGTTGTAGAGCAGCTCGTGGTGACTACCCACGATGTAGTCGCCGTACTCATCCAGCGGATGCTCGAACCCAGGGGGAACTCTCACAACTTCACGCCCCATGATGCCTCCATGATGGAACTGCAAACCAAAATTCCCAAATCCTGAAAGGGATTGCCATGGGCCGGAAGCGGACATTAGCACGGGCGAACGACCCCGTCAGGGCGAGGCGTCCGCATCCTGCCGATGGCGGACCACTGATCGCCCCATCCACGCAGTTCACCCGGGAGTACGCGAGGGCCTTCGGGTTACCGCCCTCCCTGGATGCGGCGCGGATGGTGGCGAGCCGACGCGGTCTGAGGGCGTAGTCCCCCAACCCTGCTACCTGGGGCGGCCCATCGCCTGCTCCAATCCGCCAACCGCCAGTCGCGCGGACTGCAGAAGGCGTGCGTGGTCGTGCCCTCTACGCGCATTCGTGGACAGCCCCATCATCACCGTGGTCATGTAGTCCATCACCCGGTCGGCGGCCTCTGGGTGCCGAGCCGCGACGAAGTCACGGATCGCCGCTTCAGCGCCGACCAGGAACACCATGGCTGCCTGCCTGGCGCCCTCGTCGATGGATTGCACCCCTTCAATGACCATGCACCCGGACGCGCCCGCCTTGCCGGCATAGCGGCATGCGGCTTCCTCAAGCACGGCGGCCAGGCAGTCGATGACGGGCCGTGCCGGATCCAGCAGCTGCTGCAGCGGAATGGCCCCGTCACATGCATACCGGTCGAGCACGCGGCCAAACAGCTCCGCCTTGCTGCCAAAGGCGGCGTAGAAGCTGGGCGGGTTGATCCCCAAGGTGCCGGTGATGTCCGCCACGCTTACATCGTCATAGCTGCGCGCATGGAACAGCTGCTGCGCGGTGGCCACCGCAGCGTCGGGGTCGAACGCCCGGGGGCGACCGCGGGGTCGCGATTTTTTTGTATCGCCCACTATTAAATTCCTTGACAGCTGCCGAGCGCGGTTTCTATAGTGGATGCTACATTAATGACATAGGCGTGTCCAACAATGGCTTTTGAGAACAAGAAGGTGCTGGTACTGGGCGGAAGCCGCGGTATTGGCGCCGCGATCGTGCGCCGCTTCGCGGCCGACGGGGCGTCAGTGACGTTCACCTACAGCGGGTCCCCGGATGCGGCGCATGCGCTGGCCGCCGAAACCGGCGCGACGGCCGAAAAGACCGACAGCGCGGACCGTGACGCGGTGATCGCCCGCGTACGCGACACCGGTCCGCTGGACGTGCTGGTGGTGAACTCGGGCATCGCGATCTTCGGTGATGCGCTGGAGCAGGATCCAGATGCCGTGGATCGCCTGCTGCGCATCAACGTGCACGCGCCCTACCACGCCTCCGTCGAGGCAGCGCGCACGATGGGCGACGGTGGCCGCATCATCGTGATCGGCTCGGTGAACGGCGACAGGATGCCGGTGCCGGGCATGGCGTCCTACGCGGTGAGCAAGTCCGCGTTGCAGGGGCTGGCACGCGGCCTGGCACGGGACTTCGGGCCGCGCGGCATCACGATCAATATTGTCCAGCCCGGCCCCATCGATACGGATGCCAATCCGGAGGACGGCCCCATGAAGGAGTTGATGCACAGTTTCATGGCGATCAAGCGTCACGGTCGCCCGGAGGAAGTGGCGGGCATGGTGGCCTGGCTGGCCGGGCCGGAGGCAAGCTTCGTGACTGGCGCGATGCATACGATTGATGGTGCGTTTGGGGCTTGATGTGCGCACGGGCCCGGACGGGGCGATGCCGTCCGGGCAGTGGCCTTACCTGCTGGTCGGCGAGAAGTTCTGGGCTCCGCGCGTCTTTCGCCACTGGATCCACGCGATCGCGGCGACGAAGAAGACGCTGCACAGGTAACTTCCTTCCGGCCCTTGCGCGCCACCGCTCAGGGGGTCGAGGCCCTGAGGGCGCAGCGCCACCAGCAGCGCCGGCAAGTGCGCATCGATGCCGGTGACGGGCAGATCGAAGCCGGTCGCGAGCAACCAGTTCCACCCCGCGTGCCAGCCCATCACGCCCCAGATATTGCCGGTCCGCAGCACCCAGGCGCAGGCGAACAGCGAGAACAGGAACGTGCCGAGCATGACCCGGGGCGGCTGGTGAGGACTGAAATGCAGGAAGCAGAAAACGAGCGACGCCAGCAGCACTGCCACCGCGATATTGGTCTTGCGCGCCACCACCGACAGCATCCAGCCGCGGAAGATGACTTCCTCCACGCTCGCCTGGAACATGAAACTCAATAGCAGCAGACCGATGTGCAGCAGACTGACGGGCGACCGCCAGGCCGGCCCCAAGCCCGCCGCCTGCATGCCGCCAGCCATCCAGATCGCGACTGTGACCAGCGCGATCGTGCCGAATCCAACGGCCATTCCGCGCAGGAAGGTTTTCAGCGGCGCCGGACCGGTCAGCCCGATGCTCGCCAGCGAGCGCCCTTCGACGAAGCGCACCCACACAAGCACCGCCCCCAGGGTCGGCGCGAAACCGATCCACAGCAGCGCATGCAAGCCAGCGAGGCCGATCGGATCGCCGCTCGGCGTCGACCAATGCTGCGACTGCATCCACCCGTCCAGCGCGATCACGGGTACCGCGTTGAACAGGATCATCAGGATCGGCGTCAGCCAGGCCCAGGGCAGCCAGCCGCGCGCCGGATCGGGCGAATACAGGGCAACGGGGGTCATGCGGAGCTCCAGGTCGACGTGATCGCCGCTGCAAGTTGTCATCCGCGCGGGGGCGTGGCAACCCGTCTGCGACCAAGCCACAGAAGCCGCCGATGAATCACCCGGATCGCCGACGAAATAGCGCTGAGTTGATGCCCGTGGTGTTCGCTTTGGGTGGCGGTTTCAATCGTGATCGGCTCAGTGAACGGCGACAGGATGCCGGTGCCGGGCATGGTGGCCTGGCTGGCCGGGCCGGAGGCAAGCTTCGTGTCCGGCGCGATGCATACGATTGATGGTGCGTTTGGGGCTTGATGTGCGAACGCGGTTGGCGATGTGCACTGAGTCGTAATGAGCAGACGCTGCGGCATTGCCAGATGGCGCTTGGGGTGCCAAGCGCAGCATATGGGCCTGCGACGAACATCACTTGCCACTCCCCCGTGTCCGCTTTCGGCCAGAAGCGGACATCGTCAGGTCACCTCATCGCCTACAGAAGCATTCCCCCCGAGGCCTCAATGCGCTGGCCGGTGATCCAACGGCCACTTCCCGCCAGCAGCATTGTCACGGCCTTGCCGATGTCGTCGGGGCGACCGGTGCGTCCCATCGCCGTGTGCTGTGCCACGTACTGGTTCACAGCATCATCGTCGCGCACAGCACCGCCGAAGAAGTCGGTCTCGGTGGCGCCAGGGGCCACGGAGTTAACCGCGATTCCCCTCGGCCCCAGCTCCAGCGCGAGATAGCGGGTCGCGGTTTCCAGCGCGCTCTTCATGGCCGCGTACGCCAGGCTGCCCGCAGCCACATGCCGGGTCAGGCTGGTGGAGATGTTGATGATGGCGCCGCCATCGGCCAGCTGTGGCGCCAGCAACTGGGTCAGCAGGAGTGGCGCCTTGAAGTGCACGCGGTACAGCAGATCAATGTCATCGCCACGGATCTCTCCAAACGCTGATGGTGCGTGCAGCCCTGCATTGTTCACCAACTGGTGGAAGTGGGATGCATCCCAGCGCTGCAGTTGCGCCCGCACAGCCGCCGCGTAGGTCTCCAGCGATCCAATGGCGTCCAGATCCAGTGGCAACATCGCGGCGCGCACGCCGCAGGCTTCAATCTGCCGCAGGGTCTCGGCCGCCTGCACCTGCTGATGCTGGTAGGTGATCAACACATCGCTGCCCTGCCTGGCCAAGTGGAGGGCAATGCTGCGGCCAATGCCACGGCTGCCACCGGTAACCAGGGCGATCGTGCGGGGCGTGTGTACGTTGTCCATCATGGCTTTGTCTCGTGAACCGGGGCATGACATGCTGCGCCCACGGTTCCGCCTGCACTTGCCCAATCGCGTACGATCCTTGCCCGATTTCCCTGCCATCGAAGATCACCAGGCCACGTTGCGTGCATTGGCACTGCAGGCACAGGCGGTGCTGCACGCACGCAGTGCAGATGCATCGCCGCTGCTGGAACTTCTGCCTGGTGCCTGGCTGGCGCGTACAGGCTCGACGCGCGTGCCGGCCCCGGCCCTGTACCGCCCCGCGGTGGGAGCGGTGCTGCAGGGGGCCAAGCAGGTATGGGTGAATGATGCGGTACTGGAGTACCGCGCCGGCAATGCACTGCTTACCCGCCAGCCGGTTCCCGCGCGCGGGACGGTGTCCCGTGGCGACCACCGCACGCCGTTCCTTGGGCTGGTGGTGGAGCTGGATACCGGCGTCCTGCGGCAGTTGCTTGGCCAGTTGGGCAGCCCGCCTGCAGGCGAGGCCCCGCATCCTGCGCCGTTCAGTGTGGTTGCACTGGATTGGCCGGTACTGAACTGTCTGCAGCGTCTACTGGCGTTGGCCCTCGATACGCCCGACGCCCAGCGGCTGCTGTGGCCCGGCCTGCAGCACGAGCTGCTGTTCCGTCTGTTGCAGGGTGAAGCAGGGCCGGCGCTGCTGGCGATGGCCCAGCCCTCCCCCTTGGCACGCCGAATGGCGAGCGCCATTGGCCACCTGCAACGCAGCTTCAGGCAACCACTCGATGCAGCAGCGCTGGCCAGCCGTGCAGGCATGGGCAGCGCACTGTTCTATCGACATTTCCGTACGGCAACGGGTCTGTCACCGCTGCAGTACCAGAAGCAGCTGCGCCTGATCGAGGCACGCCGCCTGCTGCAGCGGGGCGGCACCAGCATCTCCGCCACCGCCTTCGCCGTGGGCTACGAGAGCCCTTCCCAGTTCAGCCGTGAGTTCAGCCGGCTGTTCGGCCACGCACCGCGCGAGGCGCTGCCGCCTACCGCCCGGTGAGCTTCAGCCTTGCTCGGCCACGTGGTGCTTGAGCATTGCGATCCCGGCGTCCAGCGTAACCACCGGCCGGTAGCCCAGTTCGCTGCGGGCACGGCTGTCGTCCAGTGTCACTTCCACGGCAGAGGACGCAAATTCCTGGCGGGTCATCGGCGCACGCAGTGGCAGCCTCAGCCTGCGGAACAGGTCGTCCAATCCGATGAACACACGCAGCAACGCGCGGGGCACCTGTTTGTCGGGCGGCTGTACGCCGTAGGCCTGCAGCTGGGCACCAATCAGGCGCCGGAATGCCACCGGCGCACCATCGCAGACGTGGTAGATGCGTGCGCCAGCGCCACGGGTCAGCGCGCAGCTGACCGCTTCGGCCAGGTTGTCCACGTGCGTGGCCGAGGTGAGGTAGTGCCCGCCATCGATCCACGCAAAGCGCCCACTGCGTACGGCCTGCAGCAGGTATGGCATCGCGGTGGTGTTGTCGCGGCCCCAGACGAAGCGCTGTCGCAGCACCTTCACCGCGAACTGTGGCGTGGATAGCGCCAGCGCTACCCGTTCCGCTTCGGCCTTGCTTGCGCCATAGACGCCGGCGGCGCGCGCCGGGTACGGATGGTCTTCGCGCGCCTGATGCAGGGGCGCACCGCGGGTCAGCGCCGATTCGCTGCTCAGCACGACCGCCACCGGCACCCCCGCAGCGAGGCCAGCGGTCAGCACGTTGCGGGTGCCCTCCACATTGGTCTGCCACTGGCTGGACGAGGCATTGCGGTGGTCGGTGTCGGCAGCTGCGTGGATCAGCGCAGTACAGCCTTGCATCGCCGCAGCGATACCCGGGTCGAGCAGATCACCGTGTACTGGTTGGGCGCCCAGCGCCTCTACAACTGCCGCGGCTTGGGGGCTGCGCACCAGCGCACGTACGTGGTGGCCGTCTGCACACAGGCGGCGAATCAGATTGCGGCCCACGTAGCCGCTTCCTCCGGTCAGGAAGAGGATGGAAGAACTCATCAGGGTTACCTCGGGGGAGAAAACGGATTCAGCGCGGCGGCGTGTCGATCAGCGCGCCAATGTCCTGCAGCAGCTGCTGCCGCTGCGCGGACGGCCACTGCACGTAGTCCAGCGACTCCAGCAGTTTCATGCCTTCCAGCGCGAGGTAGGCCAGCAACGCGCTGCGCGGGTGCGTGGCTTGCTGCTGGATCTCGGCCAGGATCTGCGCCTGGTTCTGCTGGATGGGCGCGCGCAGCTGCGGGTCCTGCGCCATGGCCGCGCACAGCGCCAGGGCCACCGGCTGGAAGGCTTCGGGAAAGGGTTGCTCGGCCGCAGCGAGGCGCCCACGCAGCACCGCATCCTGCTCGAAGCCCTTGGCCGCCTCACGGTTGAAGGCGTTGTCGCGGGCGACCGCACGTTCAACCACCGCCTGGATCAGACCGGCTTTGGACTGGAAGTCATAGACCACCGAGGCCTTGCTGACCCCGGCTTCGGCGGCCACCGCATCCAAGGTCAGCCGCGCCGCCCCCACTTGGGCGACAACGCGCTCGGCGGCATCCAGGACGTGCTGCGGATCAATGCTTTTGCGGCGACCCATCGACGGGCTCCATATTTAACCATCCGGTCGATTATAAATATGGACGCGATGTTGTAAAGCCCGGCGTGAGGCCTACAGCGCGTCGTAGAGCGCGCCCAGCTGGCCCAGGATCTGCGTGGCCGCCGACAGATCGGCGTCGGAGTACTGCGCCAGCGCCTGCTGCATCCACTGCTCGATGCTTTCTTCACGCTGCCGGTGGCGCGCTCGACCGGCGGGCGTCAGCTTCACCCGCACCTTGCGCCGGTCGTCGGCCGCCTCCTGCTTGTCTACATACCCGGCCGCCACCAGCCTCTTCAGCAGCTGGGTCACGGCCGCGGTGGAGGTTTCAGTGCCCTCCGCCAACGCTGTCACCGACAGGGGGCCGCGCTCGTCCAGCATCACAGCATGCGTAGGACCAAGGCATCACTGATCTACCGCCGAACAAAGAACCTGCGCGCAGTTCAGATACTCCTTGGCCACACCAAGTTTGAGAGCACAGTGAGATATCTAGGGATCGAGGCGGTGGATGCATTAGAGATGGCGGAGCAGACCGAAGCCTGAGGGGGGCGGAAGTCGCGGCTCTTCAAAGCACGACTTGGGGCCGCTTCCGGCCAGAAGCGGACGCTGAATTCGTTGGGCCTGCGAAACGGCTACCCCTTGAAAGAATCTCTGAGCCTCAGACCCAGCGACGGACCGACCTGCAGTAGGCAGCGTACTGCGTCGGGAAACGAGAGGACAAATGCCGTTCCTCGGGTAGGATCTGGAACCGCGTGATGTACGTTACGAAGAATGCTGTTACGAGCAACCCCCATGGCTGCGCCAGCCAGGCGGACAAGCCCAGAAGTGCAAGTGCGTATCCCAAGTACATCGGATTACGCGAAAAGCGGTAAGGCCCATGGATGATGAGCGCGGACGCCAGCTCCGGCTGGACCGGACTGACCGAGGTGCCCACGCGCCGGAACAGCACCTTGGGCCAGGCGTTGATGCCTAGACCCACTACAAGGAGTGCGACGCCAACCGCCGACAGCAGCGAAGACGGTTCAGTGGCTCTGGGCAAGAGCCAGGTGAGGACTGCAAGCACGCCCACGAGAACAGGCGGCGGAACTTTCTTTTCAATCACCGAACCGGGTGTTGAACTTCTCCGCTCATATTCCGACATCAACAGCGCGATCCGCGAAGTCGATTGAGGTTGAGGGAAGTGTAAGTCGACGTCATCGCTAGACTCATCTGACTCGCTCGCGACCTTTCGAAAGATTAGCTTTGCCAGCCACCCCAAATGAACTCCCGGCACTGTAATCGCACCAATTATAGGCGAGGCCATAGGTGCAATCGAAACAGACCTGTTCCGACTCTTCTACCCGGACGCGGCCGCTCGCAAACCCAGCGCCGGGCCGACAAGGCAGCGGTTCAACCGCTGCCCCTGGCTCGGCCCTCAGCCCGCTGACGCCTGCTCCGCCGCAAACGCGGCGTATGTACGCAGCGGCCGCCCCAGCAACTGCATCAACCGCTCCACGTCACCCGCGCCTGGCAGCATGCCGTCGCTGATGAATCGCTCGGCCATCTGTCGCATGTCGTAGGCCATCCACACCGGCATGAATTGGCGCAGGTTCTGCTCGAAGGCGGCCGTGTCATCGCCGCCGTAGGCGATCGGGCGGTTCAGCACATCGCTCCAGATGGCCGCCACCTGTTCTCCGGTGAGGGCCTCCGGGCCCACCAGGTTGAGTCGGGTCAGCGCGCTGTTGTCCGGCGCCTGGTCGCGGTTGAGCAGCTCGGTGGTGGCAATCTCGGCGATGTCGCGGGTGTCGATCATCGCCAGCCCCTTGCTGCCAATCGGCATGGGGTACACACCGTAGCCCTGCACCACGTCCTTGATGGTGAGGTCGTTGTCGATGAAATAGGCCGGGCGCAGGATCGTGGCGCTGAAGCCCATCTGCTCGATCATGCGCTCCACGCCGAACTTGCCGGCGAAGTGGGGCACGTTGACGTAGCGGTCGCTGTGGATCACCGACAGGTACACCACGCGCTTCACCCCGGCCTCGCGGGCCACGTTGAGGGTGATGAGTGCCTGGGTGAATTCGTCGGCGACCACGGCGTTGAGCAGGAACAGCGTGGAGACGCCCTTCAGCGCTTGGCGGAGGGCATCCACGTCCAGCAGGTCGCCCTGCACCAGCTCCACGGTGGCTGGCAGGTTGGCGGTGGCCGGGGTGCGGACCAGTGCGCGAACGCTTGCGCCGCGATGGATGAGGTGTTGGACGACCTGACGGCCGATGGTGCCAGTGGCGCCGGTAACAAGAATGGTCATGGGGTACTCCGGGTGGGTGGTGAGGCCTCATGGTTGTTGATCCGCATGCGGGCCGATAGCCCATATACTTGGACCACCTGTCTCGCTGGTGTAACACATGGACCTGCTGGCCTTGGCCGACTTCAACCTGGTGGCGCGACACGGCGGGTTTGGCCGTGCCGCGCGCGCGGCCGAGCGCCCCAAGGCAACGCTGTCGCGCCGCGTGGGTGAGCTGGAGGCCAGCCTGGGGGTGCGGCTGTTCGAGCGTGGCTCGCACACGCTGAAGCTCACCGAGGAGGGTCGGGCGCTGTTCGAGCGCACCGAGACGCTGCTTACCGAACTGGACGAAGCGGCCGCGTCCATTGCCTCAGGCGGCGACACGCCCCGTGGGCGGCTGCGCGTGAGCGCACCGATGCTGTTCTCGCAGATGGCGCTGGGCAGGATTGCAGCCGAGTTCGTGAAGCGCTACCCACAGGTGCGGCTCGATGTGACCACGGAAGACCGCGCCGTGGACATGGTGGAAGAAGGCTATGACCTGGTGATAAGGGTCAATCCGGATCCGGATGAGCGGCTGGTGGGGCGGGTGCTGATCCGGGACCGCCTGGTAGCGGTGGCGCACCCGGACCTGCCCCTGCCCGCGGTGGGCGAGACGGCGCCTGGGGTGTTCCGGCCATCCAGCGATGCCACCGGCTGGGACCTGGTGACGCCGCGTGGCGAGAGGCGTATCGCGGTGGATCCGGTGCTGCGCCTGGGCGCACTGACCATGGTGCGCGATGCCGTTCGTGCAGGCACCGGCGCGGCGATGCTGCCCTTCTCGCTGGTGGCCGACGATCTCAGGGATGGCGCATTGGTGTCCTGGGGAGATGCGAAGGCGCCGCCCATCGAGATATGGGCGCTGTACCCGTCGCGACGGCTGCTCAGCTCAAGGGTGTCGGCGCTGCTCGACCTGCTCAGGGAATCCTTCCCCGAGGGCCAGGCGGAGGAGCTGGCCGCGTTCGCAGGTGGGGGCCGCTGACGGACAGGAGCGGCCTCCATCGCCGGCTCTCGCGA
Organism: Stenotrophomonas sp. NPDC077420; assembly: GCF_044543385.1. Lineage (NCBI taxonomy): Bacteria > Pseudomonadati > Pseudomonadota > Gammaproteobacteria > Lysobacterales > Lysobacteraceae > Stenotrophomonas > Stenotrophomonas sp. NPDC077420. Next base: position 15,277 of record NZ_JBITVZ010000013.1, on the reverse strand, counting down.
TTGCTGATATTGCGAAGGCCGACCAACGGTCGGCGCTACCAGCGTGCTGCGCGGTGCGGGCTGGTTGCGACGCGCATCTCTTCTTACATCGAGGGTTGTGGAGAACAATCGGCAAACGTTGCGTGCCTCTGATTCTGGGACATTCATTCCAGCAATTCCTGCCCGATGGCCAGATTCAGGCTCGCTTGCGTCGCACCATCTGTCCGGTGAATCGGAGATGCCGGTATGCTGGTGAAATGCCAACTTCTCTTCATCTGAGCAGCTGTGCATGGTGTGGATTCGGGGCTTGATATCCCTTCGTTAGATCAGATGAAAGTGCAAAACTCTGCGTCGGGAGGGTGGCGAATACAACACCCCCTGGGAAATAAGTCACGCCGTCGGTCTAGCGGATATCAACCTCCCGACTCCCTCGTCGCCGACGAGGGAGTACTTCCGATGGAGTAGACGCATGCGCAGTTCAGAGAAGGATTCGGCCAGCGGATCCAAGCATGAAGTTGGCCTTGGCTGGTACCAGCCCAAGAGCGTTCGCATTTCAGCCGTGGAGCACCCTGCCGGTAATATCCTGCCGCCGGACGTCGCCATTCCCTACCTGTCGCTTTGCGGGGTATGGCTCGAACGGCTCGGACTGAAGGCGGGCTACCGGGTAAAGGTGGAAGGCGCCCCGGGGCGTGTGACGCTGACGTTGGACGAAACGCCAGTAGAGCTTCCGTACCGGTATCGCAAGCACACGCCGAAGAAGTCGCGGGCACGGCAGTTGAATCAGCAGCAGTGAGCCCGGGTGCGTGATGATCTCCAGCTCGGCATTGGAGGCTCGGTGCGGGTCTTCAATGCCGAACGTGACGCGCGAGCACCTGTGGCCCCTCCCCCGCCGCGTCTACGCAATGAACACCAGCCGCAGCGCGAACCCGATCAGCAGCACGCCCATCGCCCGCTCGAACCAGTGGCTGGCACTCAGGAATTTCTTTCGCACTGCTGCGGTTGAGAATGCGACGCTGACCAGGACGAACCAGGCGGCGTTGACCAGGCACATCCAGGCGCCGTAGAGCAGTTGGACGGGCAACGGTGTCTGTGCACTGACGATCGTCGTGAACACCGCGAGGAAGAACAGGGTCGCCTTGGGGTTGGTCGCATTGGTCATGAAGCCGATGACGAATGCCTGCCGGGGACTCTGCTTCACTTCCTCTGGCTTCCCCTCGGTGACGACGCCAGCGGCGCTGCCCGGTTTGCTGGCGAGGAACTTCACGCCCAGATAGAAGATGTACGCCGCACCCAGCCATTTGGCAGCGGTCATCAACCACGGCGTTGTGTGCAGCAGGGCGCCCACGCCGATCAGGGTATAGATCACGTGGACCGAGATACCGGCGCCGATGCCCAGGGAGGTGTAGATGCCGGCCTTGCGTCCGAAGCGCACGCTCTGGCGCACGGCTACGGCGAAGTCTGGGCCTGGGGCGACCACCGCGAGGAAATGGATGACGGCGAGGCTGAGGAATTCGGCCCAGTAGGGTGCTGGCACGTGTTGCTCCGGGGGGGTGCGGTGACGCTCTATTTTTACTGAGTAGCCGGGCAGAGCCCGGCTCTACCGCACGGTTTTCTGCCGGGTTCGTGAAGGCCGGCCAACGGCCGGCGCTACCGGATCGGTTGCGACTGTGGGAGTCGCTAGCGGAAGACTACGGTGCGGTGGCCGTTGAGGAGGATGCGGTGTTCTACGTGCCTGCGTACGGCGCGGGCCAGCACCTGCGATTCGGTGTCGCTGCCAAGGCGGACCAGGTCGCGGGGGGTCATGGCGTGGTCTACGCGTGCTACGTCCTGTTCGATGATGGGGCCTTCGTCGAGATCGGAGGTCACGTAGTGGGCCGTTGCGCCGATGATCTTTACGCCGCGCGCGTGGGCCTGGTGGTACGGCTGCGCGCCTTTGAAGCTGGGCAGGAAGCTGTGGTGGATGTTGATCGCGCGACCGGCCAAGGCTTGGCACAGGCGCGGTGACAGGATCTGCATGTAGCGGGCCAGTACCACCAGGTCGATCTGTTCGCGCTCGACCAGGTCGATGATCTGTTGTTCCTGTACGGCGCGGTTGTCGGCGTTCACCGGCAGGTGGTGGAACGGGATGCCGTAGGAGCCCGCCAGAGCACCAAAGTCTTCGTGGTTCGATGCGACGGCCGTGATATCCACCTTGAGCTGGCCACTGTGGGCGCGGAACAGCAGGTCGTTCAGGCAGTGGCCCTGCTTGCTCACCAGCACCAGCAGGCGTGCACGGCGGCGGGCGTCGTGCAGCTGCCAGTCCATCTGGAAGTCGGCGGCCAGCGTGGCCATGCGGGCCTGCATGGCTTCGATGGGCTGCTCGCGGTCGCGGTCGAAATGCACGCGCAGGAAGAATCGACCGCTCTCGTCGTCGCCGAACTGCTGCGCGTCCAGGATGTTGCAGCCCTGCTCGAACAGCAGGCCGGAGACGCGGTAAACGATGCCGGTACGGTCCGGGCATGAGAGGGTGAGGATGGAGTCGGGGCGCATGGGGTGAGTTTAGTGGAGCGGTGTGGGCCTCTGGGGGGACGATGTCAGTTGCAACTAATTGCGGCGTGGGATTGATGCATTGGAGCAGCGGACTAACAGTCCGCTCTACCGTCCGCTCTACCGTCCGCTTAGGCCGGTGGATGCACCGTTAGCGCCACCAGCCGCATCACCAGCGGGCGCACCATCAGCACGCAGACGAAGGCGGTGGGCATGGCGAGCTGGTAGGCGCCGAGTACGCGGGCGGGGAACTGAGCGTTGATGCCGGCATTGGCGGCGGTGATGACCAGGCACATCAGCATGGCCATGATCGAGGCCATGAAGAAGGCGAATACGTAGGGGGTGGTGCGGGGGCTGAGCTTCCAGCGGCGCGGGAAGGTCTGTGCGTCTGTCATCGGGCAGTCCTTGAAGAGGCAGCCGGGGTGGCTGCAGGGTCGGCACGATAGGCGGGGGCGCGGGACGGCGGTAGCGCGCGCGGCCTTGGCTCTTTGCAAAGCAGATCTGCGCAATGGGGCGCCATAATTGGCGTAACCATGAACATTCTTCAGTCAATCCGCAGCTTCGTCCGTACCGCCGATGCCGGCAGCCTGGCGGCGGCGGCGCGCTCGCTGGGAATCAGCCCGGCGGCGGTGGGGCAGAACATCGCGCGGCTGGAGGCGCACCTGGGGGTGCGGCTGTTCAACCGCACTACCCGCTCGCTGGCCCTCACCGAACGCGGTGCGCGCTACCTGGAGGAGGTGCGCCATATCGAGCGCGACCTGCAACGGGCGCAGGCCGCGGTCACCGATCCCGATGCGGTGCCGCAGGGGCGGTTGCGCATTGCCAGCACATCCGCCTTTGGCCGCCACGTGCTGGCGCCGATGCTGCCGGCGCTGCAGGCGCGCTTCCCCGGGCTGGCGATCGAGCTGCTGTTGGCCGACCGCAGTGTGGACCACGCGCGCGAAGATGTGGACGTGAGCTTCCGGATCGAACCGCAGCTGGTGGATGGGCTGGTCGCGCGGCCTGTTGCGCAGGTGCCGTTCGTGGTGTGTGCGGCGCCTTCGTACTTGGCGCAGGCCGGTGCGCCGGACACGCCGGAGGCGCTGCGCGAGCATCGTTGCCTGGTGTTCCGCTATCCAGTGGATGGGCGGTTGCTGCCGTGGGGATTCGTGCGCGATGGGATCCGCTTCGAGGCGGAGATGCGGCCGGCACTGGTGTCGGATGACATCGATGCGATTGCGGCGATGGCAGCGGCCGGCGGTGGGATCGCGCGGTTGGCGGCGTTCGTGGCGGAACCGTGGCTGGCGCGCGGGGCGTTGCAGGTGTTGTTCGCGTCGGGCGATGGGGCGCGGACGTCGCCGGAGCCGATGCGGGTGTTTTTGTGCGTGAGTGATCGGCGCGATTTGACGCCGAAGGTGCGGGCGTTGATGCAGACGGTGGTGGAGGGGTTGCCGGGTGCGTGGCGGGTGGGTATCGAATGAGATCAGGCGGCGCACGACCAACGGTCGTGCGCTACCGGGTTTATCACGCGGTGGGTGCGGTGAATACGCCGCGGGCTTCGCGCGGTTCGCAGCGCAGGTACTGCGGGGCCGGGGTGATGGAGTCGCCGAGGGCGGCGGCGGCGTGCCACGGCCAGCGCGGTTCGTAGAGGATGCCGCGGGCCAGCGCGACGGCGTCGGCGTGGTTGTGGCGCAGGATCGATTCGGCCTGCGCCGGGTCGGTGATCAGGCCGACAGCGATGACCGGCATGCGCACTTTGGCTGCCTTGATCGCGGCGGCGAACGGTACCTGGTAGCCGGGCTCGAGGGCGATCTTCTGGCGTGCGTCGAGACCGCCGCTGGACACGTGCAGGAACTGGCAGCCGCACAGGTCGAGGATCTGCGCGAGGGTGGTGCTCTGTTCGATGTCCCAGCCGCCGTCGACCCAGTCGCTGGCGGAAATGCGCACGCCCACGCTGATGCGGTCGGAGACCGCTGCGCGCACGGCGTCGAACACGCGGATCAGCAGGCGCATGCGGTTTTCCAGCGAACCGCCGTACTCGTCCTGGCGCTTGTTGCTCAGCGGCGACAGGAACTGGTGCAGCAGGTAGCCATGCGCGGCGTGCAGTTCGATCAGGTCCAGGCCGGCGCGCTCGGCGCGCTTGGCGGCCACAGCGAAGGCCTCCACCACGGCGTCGATGCCGGCTTCATCCAGCGCTTCGGGCGTGGGGCCGTTGGCGGTGAACGGCAGCGCCGAGGGGGCTTTGACGGTCCAGCCGTTCGGGTCGGTCGGCGGCAGCGGACCACCGCCGTCCCACGGGCGTGCGGAGGAGGCCTTGCGGCCGGCGTGGGCGAGCTGCACGCCGATCGGCATGGGCGACCAGCGCTTTACCGAAGCGATCACGTCGGTGAGGGCGGCTTCGGTGGCGTCGTCCCACAGGCCCAGGTCGGCGTAGCTGATGCGCCCTTCCGGCAGCACGGCGGTGGCTTCGAGGATCAGCAGGCCGGCGCCGGATTGGGCCAGCATGCCCAGGTGCTGGCGGTGCCAGTCGTTGGCCAGGCCGTCGGTGGAGGAGTACTGGCACATCGGGGCGATGACGATGCGGTTGGACAGCGTCAGCGGTCCGAAGGTTACGGGGGAGAAAAGCTGGCTCACGGGCGGGCGACTCGGGGGGATGTTGAAACCGGGGGGTTATTGCACCCGGAAGCGGGGGTGCAGGCAACCGTTTGTTTGGAACGGTGTGGGTGCGGCGCGATGGCCCGTGCCTGCCTTCATGAAGAACGCGTCGCCACGCGCCAAGGGAACGACGCGCCGATCATAGGGGGACCGCATCGGGGAGGAGGAAGGACAGGGCTTGTGTGCAGGGCTGTTCGACCTTCAGGGTCAGGAGGTCGTCTGCGCGGGTGCGGCCGAGGTTGAGGGCGGCTACGGGTAGGCCGGCCTTGGCGGCGGCCTGGACGAAGCGGTAGCCGGAATAGACCATCAGGGAGGAGCCCACGACCAGCACGGCGTCGGCGTTGGCGAGGTGGTCGTGGACGGCAGCTACACGCTCGCGCGGTACGTTTTCGCCGAAGAAGACGACGTCCGGTTTGAGGATGCCGCCGCACTGCGGGCACGCCGGTACGTTGAAGGCGCCGAAGTCCACGTTCTCCAGGTCGGCGTCGCCATCCGGGGCGATGCCGGCGTTCAGGGTGTCCCAGCCGGGGTTGGTGGCCAGCAGGGTGTGCTGGAAGTCCTCACGGTCGCTGCGGGTTTCGCAGCCCATGCAGCGCACCCGGTCCAGGCGGCCGTGCAGGTCGATCACGCCTACGCTGCCGGCGCGCTGGTGCAGGCAGTCCACGTTCTGGGTGAGCAGCACTTCCACCTGGCCGCGCGCTTCCAGCGCAGCCAGTGCGGCGTGGGTGGCGTTGGGCCGGGCGTGGCCGAAGCGCGGCCAGCCCAGCAGGCTTCGCGCCCAGTAGCGCTGGCGGGTGGCCAGTTCGCCCATGAAGTCCTGGTAGTTCACCGGGGGCGTGCGCTTCCACTGGCCGTCGGCGTCGCGGTAGTCGGGGATGCCCGAGTCGGTGCTGCAGCCGGCGCCCGTCAGCACGAACAGGCGACGGGCGCGGTGAATGAAGTCGGCCAGAGAGGTGGACATGCCAGCTAGATGGGGGCGGTTGCGGGGTTCGCAATCGCCCTGCCCGTTCAGGGGCCGGCGATGTCGGCCGGCAGCGCAGGCACGGCGGTGGGCTTGTGGTTCTCGTCCAGCGCGATCATCACGAAGTGGCCGCGGGTGCACAGCTTGCGCTCGCCGGTGTGCAGGTCCTCGGCGATCAGCTCCACTTCCACCTTCATCGAGCTGCGGCCCACCTCCACGATGCGGCCCACGGTTTCCACCATCTGGCCGATGCTGATCGGCAGTTTGAAGTCCACCTGGTCGGAACGGGCGGTGACCACGGTACGGCGCGAGTAGCGCGCGGCGGCCAGGAACGCGGCCTTGTCCATCCACGCCAGCGCCTGGCCACCGAACAGGGTGCCCATGTGGTTGGTGTGGTTGGGGAACACGATTTCGGCCATGCGCACTTCGGTGGGCGGGACGACGTCGGGGGTGGCGGTCATGGGGGCGGCCGTAAGGTGGGGTTCGCGCGGATGATACGGCAAACAAAAAACCCCGGCAGCGCCGGGGTTTTTCGGGGCACGTTCTGATCGGGATCAGAAGTTCATGTCGAAGGACACTTCGCCCTGCACGCCCACCTGGTAGGCCGAGGGGCGGCGTTCGAAGAAGTTGGTCAGCTCCTGCACGTCCTGCAGTTCCATGAACGGCAGCGGGTTGCGCACGTTGTACTTCTTTTCCATGCCGAGGCGGTGGAAGTGGTTGTCGGCGCAGTGCTGCAGATACTGGCGCATGTCGCGGGTGGAAATGCCGGCCACGCCGCCGGAGAGCACGTCTTCGGCGAACTGCACTTCGCATTCGATGGCTTCGGCCAGCATGTCGTAGACCTGCTGCTTCATTTCATCGTCGAACAGGTCCGGCTCTTCCTCGCGGATCACGTCCACGCATTCGAAGGCGAAGTCCATGTGCGCGCTTTCGTCGCGGAACACCCAGTTGGTGCCCGAGGCCAGGCCGTTGAGCAGGCCACGCGAACGGAAGTAGTACACGTAGGCGAACGCGGCGAAGAAGAACAGGCCTTCGATGCAGGCGGCGAAGCAGATCTGGTTGAGCAGGAACTGGCGACGCTGGTCGCGGGTCTCGATGCGGGTGAGGCCCTGGATGGAGTCGATCCACTTGAAGCAGAAGTCGGCCTTCTTCTTGATGGAGTCGATGTTCTCCACCGCCGAGAACGCCTTGGCGCGCTCTTCCGGGTCCGGCAGGTAGTTGTCCAGCAGGGTCAGGTAGAACTGCACGTGCAGCGCTTCTTCGTACAGCTGGCGCGACAGGTACATGCGCGCTTCGGGCGCGTTCAAGTGCTGGTACAGGTTCAGTACCAGGTTGTTGGACACGATCGAGTCGCCGGTGGCGAAGAAGGCAACCAGGCGGTGGATCAGGTGGCGCTCGCCCGGCGACATCTTGGTGTGCAGGTCGCTGATGTCGATCTGGAAGTTGATTTCTTCCACGGTCCAGGTGTTCTTGATCGCGTTGCGATACATGTCATAGAACTGCGGGTAGCGCATCGGGCGCAGGGTCAGTTCAAAACCGGGATCGAGCAGCATCTGCTTGCGGGTGTCGGCCATGTGTTTCTGTCCTTCGAAGGCGTGTGCCGACCAACGGTCGGCACCTACCGGGTGTTTGTTCCGGCCGGTGGGCCGGTGGAGCGGCCGGGCGGGCCCGGCGCTGTGGGGGGTCGAGGCCGGCCAACGGCCGGCGCTACCGGGGCGGTGGGCGCCCCGCGGATTACTGGCAGGCTTCGCAGGCTTCCGGGTTTTCCAGCGAGCAGGCGATGGCTTCTTCCGGGCTGAACACCTGTTCCGGGGCAGCCGCTGCGGTGTGGCTGATGGTGGTCTTGGCGATCTTGGTGGCCGGACGCGAACGCAGGTAGTAGGTGGTCTTGATGCCCTGCTTCCAGGCGTACATGTACATGGAGGACATCGCGCCGATGTTCGGGCTTTCCATGAACAGGTTGAGCGAGGCGGACTGGTCGATGAACGCGCCACGGTCGGCGGCCATGTCGATCAGCGAACGCATCGGCAGTTCCCACGCGGTGCGGTAGATCTGGCGCAGGCTTTCCGGGATCTGGGCGATACCCTGGATGGAGCCTTCGGCCATCTTGATGGTGTCGCGCATTTCCGGGGTCCAGTGGCCGAGCTTCTTCAGCTCGTTCACCAGGTAGCGGTTCACCTGCAGGAAGTCGCCCGACAGCGTTTCGCGCTTGAACAGGTTGGACACCTGCGGCTCGACGCACTCGTAGCAGCCGGCGATGGAGGCGATGGTGGCGGTCGGGGCAATGGCGATGATCAGCGAGTTGCGCAGGCCGTGTTCCTTGATGCGGGCACGCAGGGCGTCCCAGCGCGCGCCGTCTTCCGGCACCACGTTCCAGGCGTCGAACTGCAGTTCGCCGCTGGCCGCACGGGTGTCGTTGAACGACGGGTGCTTGCCACGTTCCTGCGCCAGTTCGACCGAGGTCTCCAGGGCGTGGAAGTAGATGGTCTCGGCAATCTTCTTCGACAGCGCGCGGGCTTCGGCGCTGTCGAACGGCAGGCGCTTGCGGAAGAACACGTCCTGCAGGCCCATGCAGCCCAGGCCGACCGGGCGCCAGCGCATGTTGGCGCGGCGGGCGGTTTCGATCGGGTAGAAGTTCAGGTCGATCACGCGGTCGAGCTGGCGCACGGCCAGGCGCACGGTTTCGGCCAGCTTTTCGTAGTCGAACTCGTTGTGCTCGTCGAAATGGTTGCCCAGGTTGATCGAACCCAGGTTGCACACGGCGGTTTCATCGTTGGAGGTGACCTCCAGGATTTCGGTGCACAGGTTGGACAGGTGGATCACGTTGCCCGGACGCAGGGTCTGGTTGCTGGCGCGGTTGCACTTGTCCTTGAAGGTCATCCAGCCGTTGCCGGTTTCGGCCAGGGTACGCATCATGCGCGAGTACAGCTTGCGCGCGGAAATGGTGCGGTTGGCCTTGCCCTGTGCTTCGGCCTGCAGGTAGGCGGCCTCGAAGGCTTCACCGAACAGGTCGGTGAACTCGGGCACCACGCGCGGATCGAACAGCGACCATTCCTGGTCGGCTTCGACACGCTTCATGAACAGGTCCGGCACCCAGTTGGCCAGGTTGAGGTTGTGCGCACGGCGCGATTCGTCGCCGGTGTTGTCACGCAGCTCGAGGAAGTCTTCGATGTCGGCGTGCCAGGTTTCCAGGTACACGCAGGCCGCGCCCTTGCGCTTGCCGCCCTGGTTCACTGCGGCCACGGACGAGTCCATGGTCTTCAGCCACGGCACGATGCCGTTGGAATGGCCGTTGGTGGACTTGATCAGCGAGCCGCGCGAACGCACGCGGGTGTAGCTCACGCCGATGCCGCCGCTGAACTTGGACAGCTGGGCGATGTCGCCGTACTTGGAGTAGATCGATTCCAGCGAATCCTGCGGCGAATCGAGCAGGAAGCACGAGGACAGCTGCTCGTGGGTGGTGCCGGAGTTGAACAGGGTCGGGCTGGACGGCAGGTAGTCTAGGTTGCCCATGCGCTTGTACAGCGCGAGGGTTTCCGGCACGTCTTCGCTCAGCGCACTGGCGATGCGCAGGAAGAACTGCTGCGGGGTCTCGATCACCTTGCGGGTGTGCGGATGGCGCAGCAGGTAGCGGTCGTACAGGGTACGCAGGCCGAAGTAGTCGAAGTTCAGGTCGAGGCTGAGGTCGATGGCATCGTTGAGCTTGCGCGCGTTGGTCTGCACGAAGTTCAGCAGGCGGTCGTTGATCAGGCCCACTTCGTGGCCACGGCCCACCGACTGCGAGAAGGCATGGATTTCCTGCCCGGACACTTCCTTGGCGATGTAGTTGGCCAGCAGGCGCGCGGCCAGGCGGCCGTACTCGGGCTCTTCACCGATCAGAAGGGCGGCGGTGCGGATGGACAGCTCGTCCAGCTCCTGGGTGGTGGCGCCGTTGTACAGGCCGGAAATGGTGCGGGTGGCCACGCGCATCGGGTCCACCGCGTGCAGGCCTTCGGCCGAACGCTGCACCGCGCGCACGATCTTGTTCAGATCCACCAGTTCGGTCGTGCCGTTTCGCTTGGTGACGCTCATCGCCGTATTGGTCGGCGGCGAAGTCAGCAGGAATTCGCTTTCCTGTTCGGTGGCTGCGCTGGTTTCGGTGCTCACGGCGGTTTCCTCTTGGCGTGATTTGGGGTGGCACAGGGTCGCCTGCCAGGCAGGCGTGGAACCGGCGCGCTCGGGGCTCCAAGGATGGACTGACGGTGTCGCATGGGACGCGACCGGCGCGAGTGCGCTGCGGACATCCCCTTGCGTCACCGGTCATCTCCCCCCGGAGACTGGCGCTACCAGCACCGCACCCTGTTCGGCATGCGGTTGTCGGCGGGCGGTAGGCCCTCTTTGGACCCTCCACTTGTGGTCGAAGGGACCGACGGCCACAAGATAGTGGGGGTATGGGGGTCCGTCAACGCCAAATCCGGGGAATCGGGGCAATCCCTTGCGGCGCAAGGTTCCGCTGTTGGGGGCGTCCGACGAACGGTCGCGACCCGTCGAAAGCGAATGCGCAGTCAAGGGTTGAGGGCGACTTTTCGTGCGATGGAGGGGGTCGAAAAACGGAACAGTTGGGCGTCACGCGGGCGTAACAATCACGCGCGGATCGGGCACCCCGCGGACACGCATGGCGTGTCCCTACGCCTTGTTCCGGCCCGTTGTTCGAGCCCGGGTGACGGCCGGTTGCCTCGGTTACGCCCGGTGGGGCGTGCCGAGGTATTCCGCGCTCTGCATTTCGATCAGGCGCGAGGCGGTGCGTTCGAAGGCGCCCTGCAGTCGGGTGCCGGTGTACAGGGCGACCGGGGCGTCGGTGGCGGTACAGACCAGGTTGACGTTGCGGTCATAGAGCTCGTCGATCAGATTGACGAAGCGGCGCGCGGCATCTTCATTCATGCGGTCGAAGTGCGGGATGTCGCCCAGCAGCAGGGTGGTGAACTCGCGGGCGATCTCGATGTAGTCCGAGGGGCCGCGCGGGCCTTCGCAGAGGGCGGCGAAGTCGAACCAGACGATGCTCTTGCCGCGCGCGCGTACCGGAATCTTGCGCGCTTCGATCTCAATGTTGCCGGGCTTGGGTGGCTGGCCACCGCTGAGCGCGGCCCAGCGCGAGGCCAGCCAGGCATCGCTGTCGGCGTCGCGCGGGGACTGGTACACCGGCGAGTGGGTCAGCGCCCGCATCCGGTAGTCCTCGGTGCCTTCGGCGTACAGCTCCACGCAGTAGGTCTGCAGCAGGCTGATGGCGGGCAGGAAGCTGTCGCGCTGCAGGCCGTTCAGGTACAGGTTCTCCACCGCCGTGTTGGAGGTGGTGACCAGGGTCACGCCTTCGGCAAACATGCGCTCGAGCAGGCGCGCCAGCAGCATGGCATCGCCGATGTCGGTGACGAAGAACTCGTCCAGCACCAGCACGCGCAGCTTGGTACGCCATTCCTGGGCGATCCGGGCCAGCGGGTCGCTCTGGCCCTGGTGCTCGCGCAGGCGCTCATGGATGCCGCGCATGAAGCGATGGAAGTGGGTGCGGTACTTCTGTTCGATCGGCAGGCCGTCATAGAACAGGTCGACCAGGAAGGTCTTGCCGCGCCCCACCCCGCCCCAGAAGTACAGGCCCTTGACCGGCTCGGGCTTCTTCCAGAACGCCGACAGGCGGTCCAGCCAACCGTCCTGGGCGCTGTCCACCAGGGCCAGGTGGATGCGGTCCAGCTCGGCCAGGGCGGCATGCTGGGCCGGGTCATTCTGCCATTCGCCCCGGGCCACGCCTTCGGCGTAGCGCTGCGACGGGGTCAGTGCGGTATCGCTCATGCGCTGGCGCTGTCCAGGTGGGGCAGCCAGTGCTTGACGCCGTGGGTGAGCGCGCCGCGCAGGTCGATCAGCTTGCGGTGGAAGAAGTGGCTGGTTTCGGGCATGCGCACCAGCTCGTGGGGGGCATCCAGGCTGTCCAGCCAGTCATACACCTTCTGCGGGTCGACGATTTCGTCGGACTCGCCCTGGATCACCAACCAGTGGGCCGGCGGCTGCACGCCGTCGAACTCCCAGCGCCCGGCCGGCGGGGCGATCGAGACCAGCACCTGCGGCTGCAGGTCGGCCGATGCGCGCAGCGACACGAAGGCCCCGAAGCTGAAGCCGGCCAGCCACAGGGTGGCGTCGGGGCGCTGTTCGCGCACCCAGGCCACCACGGCCTTGAGGTCGTCCTGCTCGCCCACGCCCTGGTCGAAGCGGCCGGCCGAGGTGCCGACGCTGCGGAAGTTGAAGCGCACGGTGGTGATGCCCAGCTCGCGCAGGGTGGTGCCCACCATGGTCACCACTTTGTTGTGCAGGCTGCCACCCTCGGTGGACAGCGGGTGGCAGATGACCGCCACCACCGGCTGCGGGGTCACGTCGGACTTGGGCAGGTCGACCACCACGTCCAGCGCGCCGACCGGGCCGGCCAGCTGCAGCGGGCCGCTTTCATTGGGGAATGGGGGATTGTGCATGGCGTCATAATACCGCTCCCCCGCGGGCTTCACCGCCGCGCCTGCCTGGAACCCCATGTTCTATCTGCTTTTCAGCGTGGTCTGCAGCGTGCTGGTGTCGGTGCTGCTGAAGCTGGCCGCGCGCCGCCAGCTGGATGTGGGCCAGATGGTCACCTGGAATTACCTGGTGGCGGCCGTGCTTACCGCCGCCATGCTGCGGCCTCCGCTGGAGGCCCTGCAGTCCGCGCATGCACCGTGGCCGGCGCTGCTGGTGCTGGCGGTGGTGCTGCCGTCGCTGTTCCTGGTGCTGGGCCGCGCGGTGGCGGTAGCCGGGATCGTACGCACCGATGTGGCGCAGCGGTTGTCATTGCTGCTGTCGTTGCTGGCCGCGTTCCTGTTCTTCGGACAGACCGCCACGCCGCTGAAACTGCTGGGGCTTGGGCTGGGGCTGGTGGCGATGCTGGGCATCAGCCTGCGCCCGCGTGGGCCGGCGGTGGCCGGTGAGGCGGGCAGCTGGCGCTGGCTGCTGGCGGTATGGGTGGGCTTTGCGCTGGTGGACGTGCTGCTGAAGCAGGTGGCGTTGTCGGGGACGCCGTCGATGGCGGCGCTGCTGGCGTGCTTCAGCATTGCCTTCGTGCTGATGCTGGGGGTGCAGGGGTGGCGGCATGCCACGGGGCGCAGCCGGCTGGCCGCGCGCAACCTGGGCGCGGGGGCGCTGCTGGGGCTGCTCAATGGCGGCAACATTCTCTTTTATGTGCATGCCCACCAGGCGCTGCCGGACAGCCCGGCCACGGTGTTTGCCGGGATGAACATCGGCGTGGTGGTGCTGGGGGCGCTGGTGGGGGTATTCGCGTTTGGCGAGCCGACCACGCGGTGGAACCGCGTGGGGCTGGCATTGGCAGTGGTGGCGATCGGGTTCATCGCCTGGGGGTGAGATCGCGCGCAGTGCCGACCAACGGTCGGCACCTACCGGTTCGATATCCGTGCGTTTCCGGTTCGATATCCGTGCGTATTCGGGGCGTTACCGGTCGAAACCCAGGATCAACGGGTCGTGGTCGGAGCTGCGCCACGGGCCGGTGACGTTGCGGTCGCGGTAACCGGCGTCGTCGGCTTCGTCGGCATTGATATGCCATTCGGCGGCGCCGCGCAGGCGTTTGGCCATGCCCGGGCTGAGCAGGGCGTGGTCGAGGCGGCCGGTCATGCCGTTATACACATAGCTGTAGGGCCGCTCGACCTTGGCCACGGCGAAGGCGTCGCGCCAGCCGGCGTCGTGCAGGGCGCGGATCGGGGTTTCCATGGCGTAGGCGTTGAAGTCGCCCAGCAGGATGGCGTCGGCGGTGCCGGCGCCGGTCGGGTCGGTGCCCAGCCACTGGTTGAGCAGGCGCGCCGATTCCACCCGGGTGGCGGTCCAGCAGCCTTGGCCATCCTTCTGGTCGGCATCGGCGCCGCTGGCCTCGGAACAGCCCTTGGACTTGAAGTGATTGGCCACCACCACGAACGGCGCCCCCTTGCCGGCGCGGAACGCCTGCGCCAGCGGCACCCGGCTGTGCGGGCCGAACGGGCCGGTCTCCAGCACCGCCGGCTTGCCGACTGGGGTCACCGTTGAGCTGCGGTAGATGATGCCGACCCGGATCGGGTTCTCACCCGGGCCCTTGCCGGCGTCGATGAAGCGCCAATCGCCCTGCCCGCCCGGCGCGGCGTTGAGCGCGCGGACGAATTCGGCGATTGCCGACTGCGGGCCGTAGCCGTCGTTTTCCAGTTCCATGAGGGCGGCGACGTCGGCGCCGAGCGCGTTGACGGTGGCCACCAGCTTGGCGGTCTGGGCCTGGTGTTCGGCCAGGGTGCGGGCGCCGCGCAGGGTCGGGTACTCGCCGCCCTGGCCATCGCCGTTGAAGAAGTTTTCCAGGTTGAAGGCGGCTACCTTGAGCCTGCCAGTCACCGCCGGGGCGGCCGGGCGGTTCAGTGCCGGCAGCGTCAGCGGGGTAGTGACCTGCAGGCGCGGCGTGCCCTTGGCATCCACGCGGACAATGCCTTCCACGTTGCGCAGGACGGTGCCGGTGCGCAGGGTGGCGTCGGCGGGAAGGTAGGCCACCGGGCCGGGGTCGCGGGCATCGCTGCCGTCATCCAGCAGCAGGCGGCGTCGCTGGTTGTCGGCGATCACCCTGGCATGGGCGTCGCTGCCCGGGGCGGCCACCTCGCTGGGCTGCCAGAGGCGGCCGTCGAAGGCCACGGTGAGTTCGCCGAAGCGGGCCAGGCCATCGGTGCCGGCCACGGTCAGCGGGGCGGTGATACGCACGTGCCGGCCGTCGAGGGTGCGCCAGTCGGCGGGCGCGGCGGTGAGGGTAATGGGCGCGGTGGCAGCCGGGGTCGATGCGGTCGGGCGTGCCTGCGGCTGGGCCTGGGCGAAGGCGGTGGCGGGCAGCAGCAGCGACAGGGCGAGAGCGAGGGTGCGACGGCGCATCGACGGCGATTCCGGGAACGGGCGCACAGGGTAACCGTGAAACATGAAAGTCCGCTTTGCCGGAGAGGCTGGATGCGGACCGGGCGGGGGAAGGTGGGACCCGGCCGGTAGAGCCGACCGGTAGAGCCGACCGGTAGAGCCGACCGGTAGAGCCGACTGTTAGTTGTGATCTCTCAGTAGGTTGTTCATCCGGGACATCTTTGGAAAATGGTGGTTACCACACCTGTCCACGCCCAAAGAGCCCGG